>DATBXH010000698.1:0-9885 GCA_036514375.1 Bacteroidales bacterium
TCTTGGACGAAGCTCCACAGCCAATGGCTTTATTAAACCTTCAATTGCCGCATTTAATGCCGCCAGCCCTGAGGTACCCGGATTTGCAGCACGTGCCGAAATGGCAGTTACAAAAGTAATAGAACCATATTCATTGAGGTAAGGGATGCAATCCTGAGCCATGGAAAAATGTGTCCAGAATTTTGCGTCAAACGCATTCCGTAAAACCGGTTGGGAAAGATTGCGAAATGGTCCGGCACCCTTTCCGCCACTCATTGCAATCACCAAATGGTCTATTTGGCCTATCTGAGAGAGGGCTCTTTTTCGTTCGTCATCATCTGATGCATCAAAGGCAAAACCGGATACATTTTTATCGATGGTTTTTAAAGCCTCGGTTAACTTGTTGTGATCCCTGCCGGTAATGACAACTCGGGCATTCAATTTTACAAGTAATTGAGCAGTGGCAAGTCCAATACCGGACGTACCACCTGCAACCAGAACTTTTACGTTTGTCAGATCGAACATATTCTTTATTATTTAAGAAAAGAAGAAGGCTTGTTTATTATTTACCTGTCAGTTTGGCCATGTTTTCAGTGTATCGTGATCCTACATTCGGATAGCGCGAAAGTAAAGTTTCAATATCTTTCAAATCCGTGGGGGAGAGTTCAACATTCACAGCACCTGCGTTTTCTTCCAGGTACTTTCTCCTTTTAGTGCCGGGAATTGGAATGATATGATTTCCATTAGCCAATACCCAGGCAAGTGCCAGTTGAGCCGATGTGCATTTTTTATCTGAAGCCAGATGGGCAAAAGCTTCAGCCAATTGCTGGTTGTTGTTCCAATGTTCACCGGAAAAGCGTGGGAGAGTCTTTCTCCAGTCTTCATTACCTAATTTATCTTTATCGATGGTATTGGTTATCAGGCCACGGGACAGCGGGCTGAAGGGTACGAAAGTTATTCCCAGCTCCTTGCAAAGAGGTAGAATCTCAGCTTCTATATCGCGTGTAAGCAATGAATATTCACTTTGCAAAGCCGATATGGGATGAATTGCATGTGCCTTTCGGATTGAATTTGCAGAAGCCTCCGATAATCCGAGGTAACGTACTTTTCCTTCTTTTACAAGATTACTCATAGCCCCGACCATTTCTTCGACCGGGACGTTGGGATCGATACGGTGAGCATAATACAGATCGATGGTTTCTGTCTTTAACCTTCGTAAACTGGCTTCAACTGCTTTTTTCATATAAGCAGGGGATGCATCGAGATGAAAAGTATTTTCGGGTGTGGAACTAAACCCAAACTTGGTAGCTATGAAAACTTTATTTCTGTTGGGAACCAGAACCTTTGAAATTAATTCTTCGTTTGCTCCGCTACCATAAAAATCGGCAGTGTCCCAAAAATTAATTCCCAAATCAATAGCCATTTCCAATGTGACTACCGATTCTTTATCGTCCCTTCCCGAGTATGCGTGACTCATTCCCATGCATCCCAGTCCTATGGCTGATAACTGTACGTTGGTATTCCCTAATTTCCTGTACTTCATAATGGATTAGTTTAAAAATGAAAGAAACAAATTTACGATCCAAACAAACGTATTGTCTAAATATTTCAAACAGAAAATTATAAAATTCAAACAATTACTTTCGATAATTGAGAGGGGTTTTCCCGGCGTATTTTTTGAACTGGTTGTTAAAATAGCTTGGGTATTCAAACCCGAGACTCCAGGCTATATCAGCAATGGGCCAATCCGTATTCTTAAGAAGAAGTTGAGCTTCTTTCATTATTCTGTCTGTGATATGCCAGGTGGTTGTTCGTCCTGTGATTTCTTTTACTGCCCTGTTTAAGTGGTTTACATGAACAGATAATGATAAGGCAAAATCGTTGGCGGTTTTAAGTTTTAACGTATAGTTGGCAGAGTCTACGGGAAACTGCCTTTCCAATAATTCAAGAAAAAGGCTGGTGATGCGGCTGGATGCATTGGCGTATTTGAAATAACTGTCTGCAGGTTTCATTTTTAAAGCTTCATGCACAATCAAAGCCACATAGTTGCGAAGCAGATCGTATTTATACCTGTATTCACCGGAAATTTCCAGGAGCATCTTTTCAAAAATCTCACTTATTACATTCACTTGACTCTGATCAAGGAAAAAGATCGGATCAGCACCAATCTTAAAGAATGGAGAATCACTTAGTACCTTGTCCATGGTAATAAAATCCTCCGTGAATAAGCAACAATACCCCGATTGTTTTTCCGATTTTGTTTCCCATGCATACGGGATTAAAGGATTGAAAAACAGTAAAGCATCCTTGTTAATTTCTATTCCTTTGTTGGCATAATACAGGGTTCCTTCTCCGATCAGCAGGCATATTTTATAAAAGTCCCGTCGATTATAAGGGGTATGCTTATTATAAAACATTTCGCGCCGGAAAACATTGAATTTGCCAATGTTTGTATTGCTATCCCCTGGTGCTGTAACAATATATCCAAGCGATTCCTGTCGTTTATAAAAGTCATCGATGGTCCGGAACTCCTGCATGCTTTGTTTTTTATGTTAAAAATAACAAAAATCAAACAATTGGGTTAAATAGAAAATATTAGCAAATAAATATTAATGGGAGAGAGTTTGAAATTCCAAAGGATACTTATTGGGTAGGTTTTAATTGGTGTGCAGGGAATTTGCGTTCATTACCGATTGTGAGTTCAACACACTCACACTTCCATCACACTCAATCTCAAACATAATCGCGGAGAGTCAGGGATTCGAACCCTGGAAGCCCTTTTGGAGCTTACACACTTTCCAGGCGTGCGCCTTAGACCACTCGGCCAACTCTCCGGTTTATTGGATATTTAACTTTATATGACTATTAATCAATAGTCAATAATAACTAATCAATTGTTGAAAAGTGGGCGCAAGATACAAATTTTTTTATTTCAACTGCAACTATACGGTAATTTCTCCACAGATGGAGATGTTTAAAGCGGATATTATCTCGTCGTGACTATATTTTTCCCCCAGCAAAAACATTAATTTGGCAAGAGCTGCTTCGGTAGTGGTATCGTACCCGCTTATCACTCCTGTTTTTAAGAGGGCTTCGCTGGTTTTGTAACGACCCATTTCAACACTTCCGGTATTGCATTGAGTCACATTAAGGACAATTACATTTTTATTGATAAGTTTTTGAATTTCGTCGATAAACCATGCTTGGTTGGGAGCGTTACCGGCACCAAACGATTCCAAAATTAACGCTTTGATGCCTGGAGTTTTTAGTACCGCAGTTACCGCTTCCTTTTTTATTCCGGGAAATATTTTGAGAATAGCGATGCTATTATCGAGCTTGGTGTGTATACGAAATGGTTTCGTGAGTGACACATAATTGATTGCAGCAAAATTGTATTTAATGTGGACTCCAACCTGAGCAAGTACCGGATAATTATGAGAATGGAACGCATTGAAATATTCCGCACTGTTTTTGGTGGTTCGGTTGCCCCGGTATAGCTTATTTTCGAAATAAACACATACTTCAGGGACAATAGGTTCTCTGTTCTGTTCAGCTGTTGCAATTTCAATGGCAGTAAGCAGATTTTCGCGACCGTCTGAACGTCTGGTTCCTATGGGAAGTTGGGCACCAGTGAAAATGACTGGTTTTTGAAGATTCTCGAGCATGAAGCTCAAAGCAGATGCGGAATATGCCATGGTGTCCGTTCCATGAAGGATGACAAAGCCATTGTATTTATCATAGTTTTCGCCAATTATTCTAGCCATCTTAACCCAGTCGGAGGGCATGATATCGGAAGAATCCAAAGGAGGATCAAACTGAACGGTAGCTACTTTGCAATCGAGTTTTTTTAGTTCAGGCACCTTCGATTCAATAAGTTTGAAATTAAAAGGCTCAAACGCCCCGGTGTTCAGGTTCTGAACCATTCCAATGGTACCGCCGGTATAAATGATAAGTATCGAATTCTTCTTCTCCCGCCTCATAATTAACTTAATTTGAATAAGGTTTTTGCAGTTTGAGTGGTAATACGACCAACCTCTTCGGGTGAAATATTTTTGATATCAGCTATTTTTTCGGCAATATAAACGATATATCCACTTTCATTACGCTTGCCACGATATGGTACGGGAGTGAGATATGGTGCATCGGTTTCCAGCACAATATATTCTAACGGTATATCTTTTATAACTTTGTCAAGGCCCGAGTTCCTGAACGTAACCACTCCATTCATACCTATTTTAAATCCGAGATTAATCACCTCATTGGCCTGCTCCAAATTTCCCGAAAAACTATGAAAGATTCCGGAATATGGAGATCCGTTGTGTTCTTTATGAAGAACCTGAACAATTTCGTTAAAGGAATCCCTTGAATGTATGACCAGCGGCAACGAATATTTTCTTGAAAGTTGTATCTGATGTGTAAATGCTTCGAGTTGTTGAGGCAGGTACGTTTTGTCCCAATAAAGATCGATACCCACTTCCCCAATTGCAATAAATTCCTGTAAATTGAGGTATTTTTCTACTTCATCCAATTCTTCTGCAAAATCTTCTTTTACCGAAGTGGGATGCAGTCCTATCATTGGGAAACAATAACCGGGATATGCCCTGCAAAGTTCGAGCATTGGCGCAATCGTGGACTTATCAATATTTGGAAGTAATATTTTACGGATGCCTTTATTTCGGGCTCTATCGATAACGTTTGAAAGGTCTTCAGCGAAATCCGGGAGAAATAAATGAGCATGAGTATCAATAAAATCCATCCAAACAAAATTTTCTCTGCAAACTTAGTTAAAATACCTGAATGACCTTAGGTATAGTTACATATTTTTACAACATAATTTTGAAATTTATCAAAAAAAATATGGTTTTGATTAAAATATGAAGGCTGATGTTGGAATTATTGATTAATTTTAACTGAACATCCAATAATTTTTAGGGTGGTATAGATAAATTTGAAATTGACTTCTTTTTTAGATCGACTACTCTTCCTTTTAAAATGTGATGCAAAAAATCAATTGAATATTTTCGCAGATAAATACCTTTGTAATAAACTTATTGCCGGTAATCTTTTGTTAAATACAACATAGGTACATAATTTTAAAGATTTGTTCGAATTAAACTACGATGATTTATAACCTGGAAACAATTAAATTAGTTTTTTATGGTTTCAGTTTGCTTTGATATAGGAAATACGCTAACAAAACTTGCAGTTTTTAAGAACAGCGAGATTATTGCTTTTAGAGTTCTGAATTCAAATAATTTGGGAATGGTTTCTCAGATTATTGAAGAATATTATGTTGAAGCTTCTATCATTTCGAGTGTTGCTGATATTCCTGCTGATCTGATTCCATTACTTAAAGCAACCATTAAGAGCTTGTTGGTGCTAACCCACGAAACAAAACTACCAATTGAAAACTGTTATGAAACTAAAGAAACGCTTGGAAAGGATCGTCTTGCGGCAGTAATTGGGGCAAATCATCTGTATCCGGATACTGATTTGCTGGTAATTGACGCTGGTACAGCCATTACGTATGATTTTATAAATGAAAAAGGGCAATATCTGGGAGGAAATATAGCTCCCGGCATCCAAATGCGTTATAAGGCTTTGCATCATTTTACGAATAAACTTCCATTGGTTGAAATTGCTAATATGGATAAGGGTTTTGGAAGGAATACGACCGAGGCTATCAGAGCAGGTGTTCAAAATGGAATAATTTTTGAGGTGGATGGCACGATTGATTATTTCAGGGAAAGGTATCCTGCATTAAAGGTGCTGTTCACAGGTGGCGATGCAAAGTTCTTTGATAATAAACTAAAAAATGTAACATTTGTGGTTTCCAATTTAGTAATGGTTGGACTACATAAAATATTAACGTACAATATATAATATTTGAAAATAGTTGATGGCTTTAAAATCGGACACATGAGTAAAAGTGATTTAAACATATGGATAGTTTTAGTCTTTTTGGCGATAATGGCTTTCTCATGTGAGAATGATTTACGCACCGTCAGAATTTTTTCCGATCCCCAAAAAGCGCCGGATATTACCATGGATAATTTTGAAACGATATATAGCGATTCTGCCAAAATAAAAGCAAGGTTAACGGCTCCGTTACTGAACAGATACGATTCGGAGAAAAAGAAGTATAACGAGTTTCCAAAAGGTCTCCATGTGTATTTTTACAATGATTCACTTCACGTCAATGCGGAGATTACAGCCAAGTATGCTATAAACTATGATCAGACAAGAATTTGGGAAGCCCGGAACGATGTTGTGGTAACCAATACCAAGGGGGATAGGTTGAATACGGAACAATTGTTCTGGGATCAGAACAGAAAAATAATTTATACCAAAAAGTATTGTCGCATAACCTCGCCGGACGGCAACCAACACATTGGTGAGAATTGAATGGAGGCCAACGAAAAGTTTGAGAACTGGAAACTTTTAGGATCATCCGGAACCTTTACCGTAAAGGACAATGCAGCACAATAGGTTCTCATACATCATGGAAATTATATGGCTGATAGTTACTTTTTTAACTGTTGTTATTGCTATTCATTCTACAATTACAAGAGGTTTCAAAGAAAGTTTTGGTCTGATTTTGCTCATCCTTTTACCGCTGGGCGTATATCTGCTTCGTCGGAGTTCGCGAAAAAAATAGTATATTTCGTTCACCATGAACTTACTCTGGTTTGTAGTGATATCTCTTCTTTTTACCTTCATATTTGCGGGTATTGAGATTGCTTTTGCCTCACTTAACAAGATGCAGGTAGAACTGAAAATAAAGCAAGGTGGACTGATGGGAAGTTTATTTACCATTTTGTTTAGAAATGCTGCCTTTTTCAATGTAATGGCTAGCCTTGGATATTACTTTTCTCTGGCTGTTTTTGCCATTTCAGCAGTAGATATTTTACATCCTTTTATTTATAGAGTTATTACCACCCCATTTTGGTTTTTGGTTGTAGAAGTATTTTTGGTTGCATTAATCATTCTTTTTATAGCTGAGCTTTTTGCACGTACGGTTGGAAGTTCAAAATCCAATTTATTTCTCAGGATATTTTTAATTCCTGCCGTATTCATTTTTGTAATGGTATATCCCTTATCCTGGGCATTGATAAGTCTTGCCAGGTTTTTTGTTGCATTGCTGACTTCCGGAAGATACCGTTCCGTAATGCCTTTATTCAAAAAGTTTGATTTTATCCAGTGGGCAATTGAGATAAATTCAAAACAAAAAGAGGAAAGTCAGTACAATCAGGAACTTAAAATATTTCAGAAGGCGCTTGTATTCTCACAGGTGCGTATCCGCGACTGCATGATTCCCAGAACTGAAATAGAGGCTATACCGGTTAATGCACGGATGGAAGATCTCCGAAAAAAGTTTATTTCTACAGGATATTCCAAAATAATTGTTTATCGTAACACGGTTGACAATATTGTTGGTTACGTAAATTCTAAAGAGTTGTTCAAACATCCGTCTACAATTAAAGAGAAATTGAACCCTGTAGCATTTGTGCCCGAAACCATGCCCGCAAGCAAGTTGCTTCACGAATTCATGCAATACCATCGCAGTGTTGCGGTTGTGGTGGATGAATACGGAGGTACTTCAGGCCTCGTTACGCTCGAAGATATCATGGAGGAAATTTTTGGAGAGATTGAAGACGAGCATGATACTGATGATTTGCTTGAACGTCAGATTAAGCCCAATGAGTACGTTTTTTCGAGCCGCTTGGAAATTGAGTATCTGAATTCAAAATATGGTTTAAAATTTCCTGAAAGCGAGCATTACGATACGCTGGCAGGGTTTATTCTTTTCCACCATCAGAATTTGCCCAAACCTAATACAGTAATTGAGATTGATAACTATACGTTTAAAATTCTAAGAGTTTCCAATACCAGGATTGAATTGGTTCATTTGGATGTAAATGATAAGTGACCTGTCCGAAATCGTCAAAAACAGGATAAGATCAAGAGCCATAAATATTAAAAAAGCGTAAAAAATATTCACCTTCTATAAAGGAATATGATAAATTCTTATATTCGTAGCTTAATTTTTTAAAGTAAAATTCAACATCAATGGCGACATTAGAGAGAATTAGAAGTAAAGCAGGAATTATTGTTGCAGCCGTAATTGGGTTAGCATTATTAGGTTTTATATTACAGGACTTTTTTGACTCAAGGAAATCATTATTCAGAAGCGGAAGTAATGATGTGGGCAAAATCGCCGGCGAAAAAATACCTGTCCAACGACTCCAGGAAACCGAAAACGAGCTTACTGAGAATTATAAGTTGCTATATAATCAGCCAAACATTGATGAAAGAATGCAGGACCAGATTCGCGAACAAGCCTGGCAGCAAATCATCAACGAAGAGGTTATGGATAAAGAAGTAAAAAAAGTAGGGCTATCTGTTAGTTCCGATGAATTATTGGGCTTTTTCCTTGGATCGAATCCTCATCCATTTATAAAACAAATGTTTACTAATCCTCAAACAGGAGAGTTTAACAAAGCAATGGTTCAGGAATTTCTGAATAAGACCAACGATGATCAGGTAATTACTGATGAAACTTTAAAAAAAGACAGACAAATACGGCTTTACCTCGAAAAAGAATTTACCAATCAACGCCTGAATACGAAATATAACAACCTGATTGTAAAAGGTCTTTATGCTCCAAAATTTATGTTAAAGAATGAGTTTGAGGAAAATAACAAGAAGGTTGATTTTAATTATATCGTTCAGCGGTATACAAGTATTTCCGACAGTGCAATTAAGATAACAGCTTCGGATTTAAAAGATTATTATAACGATCATAAATATTTGTATGATCAGGTTGCTTCGAGAGATGTTGAATATGTGACATTCGACATTGCTCCATCTCCTGCTGACCGGGAGGCCGTTATAGAAGAGATTAATAAGATTAAACCTGAGTTTGTTGCTGCTAAAGATGTTGAAGATTATGTACGGCAGTTTAATGCATATAATGATAAGGCGTATAAACAAAGCGACCTTCCTGATTCTGTTGGAGCTTTTATGTTTAAGGCCTCTGTTGGTGATGTTTATGGTCCTTATTTCGATAATGGTTCATATAAATTAGCACGTTTATATAAGGTTGTGAATGAACCGGATTCCGTAAAGAGTCGTCACATTCTGATTGTGCCCCAGGGTAAAGCCAAAGAAGATGTTGATAAAGCCAAAGCTCTGGCTGATAGTTTACAAAATGTGATTGAAAAGAATAAAAAAGCAGATTTTGCAGCCTTGGCAAAGCAGTATTCCAAGGATCCGGGTAGCGCAGAGAAAGGTGGTGATATTGGCTGGATAAATGAGAATTCTTCGATTGTTAAACCTTACAAGGATTTTGTATTTGAAGGCAAGAAAGATGAAGTTAAAGTAGTTGAAAGTCAGTTTGGCTATCATGTTATTCAAATAACTGATAGAAGCAAAGATGTGAAGAAAGTGAAAGTTGCTTTTGTTGAACTGAAACTTGATCCCAGTAAGACCACGTATGACAAAATTTATGGTGATGCATTAAGGTTTGCCAGCCAGAACAGAACTTACGAACAATTTAATGCTGCGATAGCCAAACAAAACCTGATAAAAAGGGTTGCCAGTAACATTGGCGAAAACGACAAAGCCATTGAAGGTTTGGAAGATGCCAGACCTGTTGTAAAATGGGCTTATAAATCCGAGAAATCTCAAATTTCGGAGCCGTTTACCATAGGTGATAGATATGTAGTTGCTGCTCTTACGGGAGTGAGAGAGAAAGGCACTGCTCCGCTTGATCAGGTACGCAGCCGTGTGGAATTTGAAGTCAAAAAATTGAAGAAAGCGGAAAAACTTACTGAGAATATTAAGAAAGCTGAAACCGGCGCAAGAACTATCCAGGATTTGGCTTTAAAGCTTAACACCCCGGTT
>DATBXH010000699.1:0-14705 GCA_036514375.1 Bacteroidales bacterium
GTAGTAATGGCTTTTGACGAACGCGGTCAGGCTGATTCTTTTGAACGTCGTAAAGAAATTTGTTCCAAAGCTTACAAGATATTAACGGAAGAGATTCACTTCCCACCCCAGGATATCATCTTCGATACCAATGTACTTGCCATTGCAACTGGTATTGAGGAGCACAATAACTATGCCGTAGATTTTATCAAGGCTTGTAGCTGGATTAAAGAGAATCTCCCTCATGCCAAACTTAGCGGTGGCATCAGCAACTTGTCGTTTTCCTTCCGTGGCAACGATACGGTGCGTGAGGCTATGCATTCCGTGTTCCTTTACCATGCTATCAAAGCTGGGCTCGACATGGGAATTGTAAACCCTGGTATGTTGCAGGTGTATGATGAGATACCCAAAGATATGCTCGAACTGGTGGAAGATGTGGTGCTCAACAAGCGCCCCGATGCCACCGAACGTCTTATTGAATTTGCTGAAAAGGTAAAGGCACAGGGCGATAAATCTGCTGTTGTAGCCGAAGAAGAATGGCGCAAGGGGACACTTCAGGAACGTGTCACACATTCCCTGGTAAAAGGCATTGATAGCTATGTTGATGTGGACATGGAAGAAGCCCGTCAGCAGTTCAAATATTCTCTCGAGATCATCGAGGGCCCGCTGATGAACGGGATGAACGTCGTTGGCGATTTGTTTGGTGCAGGCAAGATGTTCCTGCCTCAAGTGGTTAAAAGTGCTCGTGTGATGAAGAAGGCTGTGGCTCATCTGCTTCCTTATATCGAAGCTGAAAAAGCTGCCAGCGGAAGTCGCAGTGCTGCCGGCAAGATCTTACTTGCTACCGTGAAGGGTGATGTTCATGATATTGGCAAGAACATCGTAGGTGTGGTGCTCGGCTGCAACAATTATGAGGTGATCGACCTTGGCGTGATGGTGCCTACCGAAAAGATATTGCAGAAAGCTGTGGAGGAAAAGGTGGACATTATTGGACTGAGCGGCCTCATTACCCCGTCGCTCGAAGAAATGGTACACGTGGCCGAAGAGATGGAGCGCCTGGGCATGGACCAGCCGTTGCTTATTGGCGGCGCCACTACCTCGAAGATTCACACGGCTGTTAAAATATCGCCCAACTACAGTAAGCCTGTGGTTTATGTGAAGGATGCATCCAAGAGTGTGCCGGTAGTTAGCAGTTTGCTTTCCAAAGAACAAAAGGATAAGTTCGCTTCCCAGGTGCGCAGAGAATATAAGGAATTGGTTGCTACCTATGCCGGTAAATCAGGCCTGGTAAAATACCTTTCCCTGGCCGAGGCTCGTGCCAACCGGCTTAAGATTGATTGGAAGCAACAGCCTCCGGTGAAACCTAAGTTTATCGGAACCAAAATATATAAAGATTATCCGCTGAGCGAAATACGCGAATATATCTGCTGGATATTCTTCTTTATCGTTTGGCAGTTGAAAGGGAAATATCCTCAGATCCTTGACGACCCTCAGATGGGAGAAGAGGCACGTAAGCTTTTTGCCGATGCCAATAAATTGCTCGACGAGATTATCGAAAAGAAACTGCTTACGGCCAATGGTGTTATCAGCATCCTGCCTGCCAATTCGGTGGGCGACGATATTGAAGTTTACACAGATGAGACAAGAACCAAGGTGCTTACCACGTTCCGGAATTTGAGAAATCAGGTGGTGAAGGAAGAAGGAACTCCTAACCTTTGCCTGTCCGATTATATAGCACCAAAAGAGTCCGGAATTCCTGATTACCTTGGTGCATTTGCCGTAACTGCCGGACTTGGTGCTGAAGAACTGGTGAAGAAGTTTGAAAAAGAACTGGACGATTATAATGCCATTATGGTAAAAGCATTGGCCGACCGTTTGGCTGAGGCATTTACTGAGCTTTTGCATTTAAAGATCCGTAAAGAAATTTGGGGATCAGTCCCGGACGAGAATTTAACGCTTGATGACCTGTTCCTCGAAAATTATAAAGGAATCCGTCCCGCACACGGCTATCCTGCCTGCCCCGACCATTCCGAAAAACGCGTGTTGTTCGATCTGCTGAAAGGCGAAGATCAGGGAATACAGTTAAGCGAAAGTTTTTCCATGATGCCGGCAGCGTCGGTAAGCGGGCTGGTGTTTGCACACCCGCAATCGCGCTACTTCTTTGTGGATAAAATCTCCCGCGACCAGGTGGAAGATTATGCCAAACGCAAAGGCGTAGCATCCGAAACTATAGAAAAATGGTTAGCTTCGAATATAAATTATAAATGAACACAGAGACACAGGGACACGGAGATATCTCTGTACCTCCGTGCCTCTGTGTTTAATTTTTTTTCCATGAAAATTTCCGACATTTTTAAAACCCAGAGTCGCACTTATTCCTTTGAATTCTTTCCGCCTAAGGACGAAATCTCTGCTGTGGATTTTGGTATTAACGTGGGACAATTATTAAGACTTAATCCGTCATTCGTAACTGTGACTTATGGTGCAGGCGGATCAACACATGAGCGAACCTTTGCTCTGGTAGATTTCCTGCAAAACAAGGTTGGCCTTAACACTATGGCGCATTATACCTGTGTTAATGTATCCAGGGACAAAGTGGCTACGGACCTCGATCTCCTGAAAGAAATTGGTATCGAAAATCTTATGCTTCTTCGGGGCGATCCGCCGAAAGGCCAGGGTAAATTCATACCTCACCCCGATGGATTTGCACACAGCAGTGAGTTAGTGTCTTTTGCCAAACAGCGCCATCCGTTTTGTGCAGGAGGCGGAGCCTACCCCGAAAAACATCCTGAGTCTCCTTCCATTGATTTTGATCTGTTGAACCTGAAGAGGAAAGTAGATGCCGGTGTGGATTTTCTCATCACCCAATTATTCTTCATTAATGATAATTATTTTGAGTTTGTAAGAAAGGCCAGGGCTGTTGGGATTAATTGCCGGATCATTCCCGGTATTATACCTATTACTTCATTTAGCCAGATTAAACGATTTGGACAAATGAGCGGCGGTATGATTCCGGAAGAACTTGTTAAGCATATGGAAGCTTATAAAGATAATCCTGAGAAAATATATCAGATCGGGATGGACTATGCCATTAAGCAATGCAGAGATTTATTGGTGCTTGGTGCTCCCGGACTGCATTTCTATACATTGAATAAATCAAGAGCAACCGTTGAGATTTTTGAGACACTGATGAGATAGGGGATAACCATCAAAACTCTGTGAGAGCAAAATAGTATAGGAGGTTATTTTATAGATTGTTACCTGTACTGTTTCCGTGTTTCTTTCGGGTATACTACATCTGGTAAAGAATTTTAGTCTTATTTTTACGGAAAATTATAACTAGGAACTTAATGACAAAAGCAGGTACCAGACACAGCAAGAAAGCCAAAAAAGGCGGATGGTTAATGAAAGTTGCATTTGTGGGGATTTTACTGTGTCTTGTTGTGGGGTATATAGGCTATCGTAAGTTATATAAACCCAATGTCCATGTGGAGCAGGCAGAAGGGCAAAAATATCTCTACATCCATACAGGAGCTTCTTTTGAGCAGGTATTAAGCATGCTTGATCAGTGCAATTGTTTATGCGACATGAAATCGTTTGAATGGATGGCAGTTAAAATGAATTATCCTAACCACATTAAACCGGGTAAATATTTGATGAAAGACGGAATGAGCAACCGTGAGCTGTTAACTATGCTTCGGTCGGGGAAACAAACTCCGGTTAAAGTTATCTTCCATAATATCCGGTTTAAATACGAACTGGCAGGCGATGTTTCACGACAAATTGAGGCTGATTCCGTTTCCCTGCTTCATTTTATGAATGACGATTCTTCATTGCATAATTATGGGTTTAATTCAAAAACAATTACGGCTATGTTTATTCCCAATACTTACGAACTATACTGGAATACGCAGGTAGAGCCGTTTATGGAGAGGATGCATAAAGAATATAAAAAGTTCTGGACCGACAGTAAAAAGCAGAAGGCAAAAAGTATCGGGTTAAATCCTGTTGAGGTTTCAACGCTGGCTTCCATCGTTGAAGAAGAAACGCAAAAGAATGATGAAAAACCAGCTATTGCAGGAGTCTATATCAACAGGCTAAAGAGAGGAATGCGTTTGCAGGCCGATCCGACGGTACGGTTCGCGTACGGTGATTTTAGTATTAAACGGATCCTTGATAAGTATAAAGAAATTGATTCACCTTATAATACGTACATGTATGAGGGACTGCCGCCTGGACCAATCTGTATACCTTCCATATCTTCCATAAATGCTGTGCTTAATTACCAGCAGCACGAATATTTGTATTTCTGCGCAAAAGAAGATTTCTCGGGCTACCATAATTTTGCTCGTACATTAGAGCAGCATAATATTAATGCAGCCAGGTATCAAAAAGCGCTGAGCAGAGCTGGGATTTTAAGATAAAGACACGGAATCATAATCATTTCTCCATGCCTTTATGTTTTTTAATATCTAAGCAGGACTTACTCACCAAGACAAGTTCCCACCCATCTGGCACTATTTAACCAGGAATGATCGAGAGGTACGATTTTCAATTTTCCTGCGATTTCCTCCAAAGGAATGGCTTCAACTCCTTCTCCCTTTGAGCCTAGCATAACACCATATTGACCGCGGTTTATATATTCGGCACAGGCTGTGCCAAGCTTGGTTGCCAGTATCCTGTCAAACGATGAAGGTGTACCTCCTCGTTGCAGGTGACCAAGAATTGTAACACGTGATTCGATGCCTGTCAGTTCTTCCAGTTTCTGGGCAAGACGCATAGTATGTGACGAACGCATCCCATTTATTTCTTCAATCAAACGTTTTACCTGTTTCTTTTCATCTTTATCCTTGGCTGACTTTAGTTTATCTTCAAAGTCATCCATTTGCGTACGCTGGGTTTTTGATAACGCTCCTTCGGCAACTGCAACAATACTGAATGATTTTCCGCTTTTACTCCGGTTTTTGATGGAGTCGGCCACGCTTTTTATGTCGTAAGGAATCTCAGGGATCAGTATTACATCAGCACCACCCGCAAGACCGGCACCCAATGCAAGCCATCCTGCACGATGTCCCATGATCTCAACGACAATTACCCGGTGATGACTCTGTGCTGTGGAATGCAGTCGGTCAATGGCTTCTGTAGCAATATCAAGGGCGGTATCGAAGCCAAAAGTTACATCGGTTCCGGCTACATCGTTATCAATTGTTTTTGGGAGAGTAATTACGTTAAGACCTTGTTGCATAAGACGGAATGCATTCTTTTGCGTTCCTCCGCCACCAATACATACCAATACATCCAGATTACTGCGATAATAATTTTCAACAATGGCCTGTGTCATATCCATTTCTTTTCCACCTACTATCATTTTGTGTGGTTTGTCTCGGCTGGTTCCAAGAATAGTTCCTCCCTGAGTAAGAATACCTGAAAGCATTTTGCCATCTAATGTTACGGATCTGTTTTCCATTAATCCGCGAAACCCATCGCGGAATCCTATTACCTGCATACCATAACAACCCAGGGCTGCTTTACCCAGTCCACGAATAGCTGCATTAAGGCCGGGATTATCGCCTCCCGAAGTAAGAACTCCAACAAATTTTGTCATGATAGTCTTTTCTTTATAATAAAGGTATTAAAATATCAGTTATTATTTTATTCAAAGTATTCTAAATGTAAGCGGCATACGGATTCCTCTTTTGATTCACTGAAATGAATAGGGCGAAAGTTAGCATACCGGATACCTATTTGATTATGTTAACTTCCATTTCCAGTTCAATATTAAACTTTTGATATACAGAATCCTGCATCTTTCTCCCAAATTCATATATCTCACTGCCTGTGGCTTGCCCGTAATTTACAATTACCAGAGGTTGTGTTTCGTATGTCCCCACATTAGCTTCTCTTTTGCCTTTCCATCCGCAAGTTTGGATGAGCCATGCAGCCGGAATCTTTACGTGATTATCGTCTACCGGATACGATGGGGCATCAGTAAAATCTTTCCTGATATTGATATAAACATCTATAGGTACCACAGGGTTCTTAAAGAAACTACCGGCATTACCCAGTTTTTCAGGATCAGGAAGTTTGCGGCGACGAATATTTATGATAGCTTGTCGTACAGAGCCAATATTGATTTCAGTAAAGTTCTTGAGCTCTTCGGTAACATCTTTGTAATTAATATGAAAGATTGGCTTTTTAGATAATTTGAAAGTCACAGCAACAATGATATATTTGTTTTTGGCTTCGTGTTTAAAAATGCTGTCGCGATATCCAAACCGGCACTCTGTGTTACTGAAGAGCCTAACATCGCCAGTTTGTAAATCAACAGCCTCAACCGAATCAATTACATCCTTGACTTCAACACCGTAGGCTCCGATGTTTTGAATGGGAGATGCTCCAATGTTTCCAGGGATAAGAGAAAGATTTTCAATACCGCCCCATTTTTTTGAAACACAATAGGCAACAAACTTATCCCAATTCTCGCCTGCATAAGCTTTCACCCAGACATGGTTCTCGGACTGCTCAATTACATCATAACCTTTGAGATCAGGAAAAATAACCACTCCGTCAAAATCCTCAGTAAAGAGCATATTGCTTCCCCCTCCAAGGATTAACTTTGGCCGGTGATCTTCGCGAAAAACATTAATAATTGTTTGTAAATCATCGGGGTTATTGGCTTCCGCGAATATTCTTGCAAGGCATTGCACTCCAAATGTATTGTAAGACTTTAAGGAATAGCACTCTTCAATGATAATCATGGTACAAGTTGAAAAAACAAAAGTAATGATTTGAACCATTTATTAGAAGAACCGGACGAAAATGTTATTTTTGAGTAAATGAAGCGGATTGTACTTTCTGTCACAAACGATTTGGTTACAGATCAAAGGGTTCACCGGGTAGCCACCACACTGATGGAGCATGGTTCACATGTTGTTCTGGTTGGCAGGTTATTACCCGGGAGTCAATCTGTTCAGCGTGAGTATATAACTCACAGGATGAAGCTCTTGTTTAAGAAGAATTGGATCTTCTATGCAGAGTATAATGTCAGGCTATTTTTCTATCTTTTATTTAAACGGGTTGATATACTTGTTTCCAATGATTTGGATACACTGATTGCCAATTACCTGGTTTCTAAATTACGCAGGAAAACATTGGTATTTGATGCACATGAATTATTTCCAGAAGTTCCGGAATTAGTCGACAGACCCTTCATTAAATCCATTTGGAAGACCATTGAAGGCAGTATTTTTCCAAAACTGCAGTATGCCTATACGGTTTCCCATTCAATTGCCGATATTTATTATCAAAAATATGGAATTAAGATGGAGGTGGTCAGGAATCTTCCTGATAGTTGGCAGGAAACAGGCGATGATAGCCCTTATCCGGGATTGCCGGCGCAAGATTTTGTCCTTTATCAGGGTTCTGTGAATAAAGGCAGAGGTCTTGAAATATTGGTTGATTCCTTTGAATATCTTTCTGATATAAAATTTGTTATTGTTGGAGATGGCGATATCCGGGATACCTTATATCAAAGAGTCCTTAATAAAAACCTGCAGCATAAGGTAATACTATTGGGGAAACTTTCGTTTTCCGAACTGAAGCGTATTACACCTTTTGCAGCATTGGGAGTATCCGTTGAAGAAAACATAGGGCTCAATTATTATTGCGCCTTGCCTAATAAGCTTTTCGATTATATTCAGGCTGAGGTACCGGTTTTGGTTTCCGATTTTCCTGAAATGAAGCGAATTGTTCAGGAGTTTGGGGTAGGAGAGGTGCTGGTATCACGTGAGCCAAAAGATATAGCCGATCAAATTGGCCGAATGGTGAAACAAAAGAAATCCGGTTATTGGAAAGCTGGTCTGAAAAAGGCAGCAACTGAGTTGTGCTGGAAAGAAGAGGAAGTTGTAATGATGCGTGTATATAACCAATTGTTATAAAATGAAAAGTGAAGAAATGAGGAAATGGGGAAATGGTAAGTTTGGCAGAACCTTTAAACATTGCATGCAGGAAAACCAATTTCTTCCGACGAAATCCTTTAAAGCACCTAAATTTATTGGCGGATTAGATTTTTCGGACCACCTGAATTATTGGAAATTTGGTTATAGTGCCGTAATGATTACCAACTCCGCATTTTATAGAAATAAGAATAATCATGAGCAAACAGATAGAATTGAAACATTGGATATTAAACGAATGGCATTGCTAATAGACGAGATATATGTAGCTTTGAATGATTTTTCGACAGAGAAAAATAAATAAATAAAATGAAGGGATTTAGATCTAGTATGTAAAGATAGAATATCTCATAAAACCCTATGATCCTTATTTATTCACCCCAAATTAGTTCCAGGCTTACTTATATTGCCAGGTTCCTGTTTTCATATATTCTTGGGATACCGGTATCTGTTACTTCTGATATTGAAGAATATCGAAATTACGAACTTCCCAAGCTGAATTATTCCGACAAAAATCTTGACGACATTACCATTTGTCCGCACAAGCTGCTATTCGAAAGAGGTATTTTAACTTTTAAACCTGATTTTGCCACCATTGATGGGTTTCCGGTACTTTTTCATACACAATCATCATTATCATCATTACCTTTTGATCCTTTTGCCGCAGCTTTCTTTATGATTTCCAGATACGAAGAGTATCAGCCTGATCCCACTGATCATCACAACAGAGCTTTATCTACACAATCCGTTGCTTACAGGAATGGCTTTTTAGAAATCCCGGTAGTTGATCACTGGGCTATTATGTTGAGGAAACTCATAGAGAATTATTATCCGGACTTTCAGTTTCCTGAGCGAAAGTATCAATTCATTCCAACTATTGATGTTGATCTTGCTTTTGCTTATAAATATCGGGGTGTTCTCAGAACAACAGGTGCCATCCTGAAATCAATTCTGACAAATGATTTGAAGGATAACAAACGACGATTTCAAACATTGTTTTTACAACAGCCTGATCCATATGATACGTTTGATTTGCTCAATGATTGGCATGCCCAATGTCACCTTGATCCGCGTTTCTTTTTTCTGGTAGGGCATTATGGACGATTTGACAAGAATCTTCCTCCTTTTCATCATTCCATTCGTGACCTGATTAAGCGAATCAGTAACAATTACAAAGTTGGTATTCATCCGTCCTATCATTCAAATTATAGTGAGCACAGCCTTAAACACGAAATAGATATACTTCATAAAATTACAGGCAGGATTATTACACAGAGCCGTCAGCATTATCTAATTCTGAAATTTCCGGACACACATCAAAAATTAATACAATTAGGTATTAAAGAAGATTATACCATGGGATATGCTCATCATCCCGGATTCAGAGCCGGAACATGTACACCGTTTCCTTTTTACGATCTGGCGCAAGAAACTGAGACTTCGTTAATGATCTATCCATTCCAGGTGATGGATGGAACATTGAACCAATACCTTAAATTATCACCTCTGGAAGCTGTGGAATACATTACCCGACTAAATGGTGAGGTAAGAAAAGTAAACGGAACTTTCATCAGCTTATGGCACAACGAATCGTTGGGAGAGATTCATCAATGGAAAAACTGGCGTGAAGTTTACGAAGCACTAATAAAGATTGCATCTGCCTAGTTATAATTTGAGTAAAACCAATTATTAATAAAGGAGTATTGTTTATTTTGTGACAGGAATTAATAATTAAAGTTTACAAACAATAAAAATACAGCGTATGATCAAACACATCGTTATGTGGACCATAAACCCTGCTGAGGGCCTGGATAAGAATGCCACACTACTGAAAATGAAAGAAAGACTCGAGTCATTGAGAGGGAAAATTGAAGGAATGGTATCATTACAGACTGGGATAAACCAGAACTCAAGCCCGGATGCTTCTGAATTTTGCCTTATAACTGAGCACAAAAGCTGGGATGATTTACAACATTACCAGGACCATCCGTTACACAAGGAAGTGGCTGGATTTATCGGCTCTGTTCGTAAAACGAGGACGGTGGCGGATTTTGAATTTTGAATTAATACATTTGAAGATTCGAAGATTCAAAGATTTCAAGATTCAAGGATTCAAAGATTTGTAGATTTCCGGATTGATTTGAAAATAAATCTGCTTATTCGTTAATCTTCAAATTTTCAAATCCAAAAAATTTTCAAATCTTCAAATTATTTTTTATTCTTTCCCCTTTATCACCACTACAATCTCTCCTTTAATGGTTCTGTCCTTTAGTTTTTCAATAAGTTCCGAAACAGGACCACGAAGGTTTTCTTCAAACAGTTTGCTTAATTCGCGGGAAACGGCTACCTGACGATCAGGTCTAAAGTATTCTGCAATTTCTTCAAGTAACTTCAGCAAACGGAAAGGAGATTCATAAAGCACGATTGTACGTTCTTCCTGAGCTAGTTCCTGTAAACGTTTTTGTCTGCCTTTTTTCTGAGGCAAAAACCCTTCGAAGCAAAACTTGTCGCTTGGGAATCCTGAATTTACAAGTGCAGGAATGAGTGCTGTAGCTCCGGGCAGACATTCAACTTCAACCCCATTTTCCAGACATGCTCTAACAAGAAGGAAGCCCGGATCAGAGATGGAAGGTGTCCCTGCATCGGATACCAAACCAATATTTTCACCTCCTTGCAAACGATTTACAAACCCAAGCAGAGTTTTGTGTTCGTTAAATTTATGGTAAGCCATCAGTCTTTTTTCAATCTTGTAATGTTTTAAAAGAACACTGGTGGTGCGGGTGTCCTCAGCAAGTATGGTATCTACTTCTTTTAAAACACGAATAGCCCGAAGGGTCATATCTTCCAGGTTGCCTATTGGTGTTGGCACAATATAAAGTTTTCCCATGTCAAAAGGTTTTCAGATAAGCATCGATTAATTTGAACAAATTTATATAAACTGTAAACGGTAATGATTCATATGTATCGTTAATATCATGATAACCTACTCTTTTATCGTTGGTGTTAATGAAAAGGACTGGCACTTTCTTTAAGTGAAACAAATAATGATCACTTCCTTTTGATATGCCCTTGGATTTTAATGTAATATTCAGATTCATTGCCTTGTCAAGCGAATCCAGTTTTTGAAACTCTTTAGGATAAGTACTTCCATTAAAAATTGTTACTCCTTCAGCGCCGGACCCTACCATGTCTAAGTTAATAAGCATTTTAATTTTGGAAAGCGAGAACAAAGGGTGTTCTGTATAATAACGTGAGCCAAGTAACCCTGCCTCTTCACCGCTAAAAAGCAGGAAAGCTATAGAATATTTTGGATGTGCAGTTGCATAGCTTTTCGCAAAATTAAGTACCATAGCAGTTCCACTTGCATTGTCATTGGCTCCCGGGAAATAAGTCGATTTTCCCATCATTCCCAAGTGGTCGTAATGGGCTGTTAATACCAGGAAAGTATCTATACTACCTGGTATATAGCCTATAATGTTTTCTGCTTTATGATCAATCTCTTTATTCCTGATATCTACCTTTATCAAGCTTGGGTTACCGGCAATTGATGATCGTTTTATTACTATCGGGCAAAAATTGAGCGTAAACTGACTAACACCATGAACCAGTTTTCCATCTGTGACCAGTATAAACCCTTTGGATCGAAGCAAGTTCATACTCATCATGTCAAAAACATTTCTTCGAAAACTATCTTTCATCCAGCCCACCGTGTCAACAAGAATGAATTTATTGGAATAATCATTTTTCATTAAGTCAATTACACGAAAGCCAGGGATAAATAAAGAGCTGTCGAAGGTTTCAATGGAGAAAGTACCTTTCGTGCCGGTAGCGTACGGATAAACCAGGAAGTCTTTCCCAGGTACAAGATTCTTCCCGTTAATTTGAACCCTCATGACACTTGGAAAAACGTTTATCTGAAAATCATAAAATTGTGCATAACTTTCCCCGAATATTTTAAGGTTGAATTTGGTAAATTCGGTCAAAAGATGCCGGGCTGCGGTCTGATCGCCGTTCTTTACATAACCGCGCCCATGAAAGGAAGATGAGGTCAGTAATTTAACTTCATGATGGGCATATTTTAAGTCCTGGCTCCATGACACATTCCAGGCAAAGAGCAAGCAAAGTGTTATATGCAGACATTTGTACTTCGGCCTATAAAAAACGGCGGCGTACAAGTTCGAGAAAATCTTGAACCATCGGTTTGCTGAAATCCCATGAGAAATTGCTGTCGAGATAACGGACTGCATCATTAAAATTTCCGGCACTATTGAGTTTTTCGATTGTCGACTGGTAAAGTGCTGCATCATTGTTAAACAGTTCCTTAATGAACAGAAACTTGTCATTTAAATTAATAGCCGAAAATATATCTTTTATCGGTTGGTTCTGCATCTTTTTTGACAGATCGGTTGCATTCTGATATTTGGCTAACGCTTCGTTCAAAAATCCCTGATTTTGAAATTTTTCAGCAAGAATTTCGGCCTTCACGTTTTTCTGTGATTTCTGATGTGATTCCTGATGTACCTCCTGAATAATGTTTTTAATCTCTATTGATTCCTCCTTTATGGCTTCAGGTTTTTTTTCAATCGTAATAGCTTCGTTTTCTGATGTATGTCCAAATTCTATTGTTTTGGATACCGGTTCTTCCGGAACGGGATGCAATTCCTGTTCCATAACTTCTGTATGGGGTTTTGGTTCTATATGGGGTATTTCTGTGTTATCAACTTTTTCAATTTGGATTAATTGCAAAGATTCATACATCATGCGGAACTTTGCTAAGACAATATCTCTTTCAATATCAGGCATTTTTCCGGTCTCCCTGAATCTAAGGAGGAACTGCCTTGTTTTATCGAGCTCTTCGAGTATTTTGTCCATTGATTCGATATTCATGATAAAAATTTGTGTTATTCGATAACATTGTAAAGTTAACTCAAATATTAAATATCGTTGAGATGTATATGGAAAATTCAGTTCTCCACAGTAACGAGGCTATTAATCATGGTGTTTATTAATATAAGTCTCAATAGTTAAGAGTATAACCTTAATTATCGTTATAAAAAAAACACTATTTCCTTTAAAATTTAATTTTTTGATCAGCAATATGCTAAATTCGCAAGACCAAAATGTATAAAAACGCCTCTTATGTCGCGATACAATCTTACGCAGATATCAGATATAGTCGATGGTGAACTTACCGGGAATAAGGAATTATCTTTCACTTACCTTCTAACAGACAGCCGTTGGGTAGATTTTCCTTATGATTCATTGTTTTTTGCCATTCATGGAGTAAGGCACGATGGGCATAAGTTTGTTGCAGACATGTACAAAGCAGGAGTCAGGTGTTTTGTGGTTGAAGAATTACCTGCTAATCTTGATGAATTCACTGAAGCTGGTTTTTTATTGGTGAAAAACACCTTGACTGCTTTACAAAATCTGGCAGCCTGGCATAGACAGCGTTTTCACAATCCGGTGGTTGCGATCACAGGAAGTAATGGTAAAACAATTGTGAAAGAATGGATTTATCAATCGATTCATACCGAAAAACATGTGGTTAGAAGCCCTAAAAGTTTTAATTCGCAGATTGGTGTTCCCCTTTCGTTATGGAGAATTGAAGATCAGCATGATATTGCTATTATAGAGGCCGGAATTTCCGAACCCGGTGAAATGGAAAAGCTTGAACGCATGATTAAGCCGGATATTGGTATCTTTACTAATCTTGGCGAGCCTCACCAGGAAAACTTTATCGATTATCGTCAGAAATGTTCTGAGAAACTAAAGCTTTTCAGGGGCTGTAAGCATTTGATATATTGTAAGGATCATTTATTTATTCGTGAATTACTTGAATCGCCGGAATATCATAACATCGAACAATTCACATGGTCGTACGGGCCGCAGGCGGATGTCCGGATCGTACAATTGAAGAAAGAAAATTCCAGTACTCAGATCAGTTGTTTTCATAAGAACGATCCGTTAGAACTTACTATTCCTTTTGTAGATGATGCTTCCATTGAAAACTCCTTACATCTTTTGTGCTTTCTGCTTCTGTTGGGTTATGATAAAAGTGTAATTGCCGAAAAGCTAAAACAGCTGGTACCTGTGGCCATGAGGCTGGAATTAAAACGAGGAATTAACAATTGTACCATTATTAACGACTCGTATAATTCCGATCTCGGATCGTTGGCCATAGCGCTTGATTTTCTGAACCATCAGCATCAGCATGAAAAAAAGACGGTGATATTGTCGGACATTCTTCAAAGCGGCAAAAGCGGAGAGCAATTGTATACTGAGGTCAGCAGACTGATATCGCAAAAGAATATCGACAGATTTATTGGTATTGGAAAGAATTTAACAAATCAGTCAAAGGTATTTGCTCCAAAGTCAAAATTCTACCGAACAACCGAAGAATTTCTGAAAGATTTCAGAAAGGAAAATTTTTCCGGAGAATCTGTTCTTCTTAAGGGTTCCCGATCCTTTGAGTTCGAAAAAATATTGAAAGTACTTGAGGATAAAGTGCACGAAACCGTGCTTGAGATTAATCTCAATGCCATGGTAAGTAATTTAAATTATTTCCGATCAAAGCTAAATACCGGAACAAAGGTAGTAGCTATGGTTAAAGCTTTTTCCTATGGCAGTGGAAGTTTTGAAATAGCGAATATTCTACAATTTCAGCGGGTAGATTACCTTGCAGTAGCATTTGCAGACGAAGGGGTATCGTTACGTGAAGCTGGAATAACATTACCAATCATGGTTATGAATCCGGAGAAAAGTAGCTTC
>DATBXH010000700.1:0-2312 GCA_036514375.1 Bacteroidales bacterium
CCAAAGGTGCTAAAATCCGTCTACTTGATCAAATTGATGATGGCAAAAAAACGTTCCTGAAATATTTGAACTTCTTCTTACCAATTATACTAATTATTGGATACGGAGTGTATCGTTTCAACCGTAACCGTAATATCCGCATGAAAAGAATGGAGGCTCACTATGTTTAAAAAATTGAATTTTAAAACGCTGCTTATCCTTTTTGGAGTATTATTTGTCCTGGTGATTCTCATGAAAGTTGTTCAACATTCTAAGGGTGACCGTAACTTTAAAGCTACACTCTTTGAAGTTGATACAGCAAAAATATCCTCTATCATTATTAATCCGCACGGTTCAAAAGAAGAAGTAAAACTCTTACGCACCGGCAGGGAATGGACTCTCGTAAAGAAGAATAACAGAACCTATAAAACTGAAAAAGGTGCAGTAGAAGGTATGCTAAATGAACTGTCAAGAATAAAGGCTGAATTCGTAGCAGGTATGGACAAGTCTGACTGGGCACAATATCAGGTAACCGACACTGCATCGACACATGTGCAGGTGGAACAGGCGGGTAAAACTGTGGCTGATTTCTATGTAGGTAAGGTATCATTTCAACAATACCAGCAAACCAGTTACATTCGTGTCAATAACGATGATCATGTGTATGCTGTGGATGGTATGCTACCTTTTACATTTAGCCGTAATGCAGACGACTACCGTAACAAAACTATGGTTCAGGTTAACAGCCCATCGGATATTTCGAAACTTGAATTTAATTATCCGGACAGTTCCTATGTTATGTTTAAAGACAATAATAACTGGATAATTAACAACACCAAAGCCGATTCGACAAAAGCCGCAGAATTCATCAATTCCATAGCCTATTTAAGCGGGTCAGAATTTGTAGATGATTCCGAACTTTCGGGTAACCAGGTATTTTCACTTAAGATTGAAGGGAAAAACTTCCAACCAATTGAATTAAAAGCATATCAGGCAAATGCAGCTAATCAATATGTGGTAACATCAAGTATAAACTCCGAAGGACGCTTCAGCGGAATAAAAGGAGACTTAGTGAAACATGTTTTTGTAGGACCAGATCATTTTAAAGCTACGCCAAAAAAAACAGATAAAAACAAAGGCAAGAAAAAATAAAGATTGCCGCCTAAGACTTTCCAGGTTTTAAAACCTGGAAAGTTTATTTCCGAAAGAAAAATTCCCGATGAAAGTCCTTATCATTGAAGATGAAAAAGCCCTGGCCGATTCTATCGAAATGTACCTCAGCCAGGGCGGATATCTTTGCGAAAGAGTTGAAAATTACAATAGAGCAAGGGAAAAGATAAATCTGTATAATTACGATTGTATTGTTGTAGACATTGGACTTCCCGATGGGAATGGACTGCAGATCATCAGAGAACTAAAGGCCAACAAATCCGGCACAGGAATTATCATCATCTCAGCAAGAGACTCTTTGAACGACAAAATAGAAGGTCTCGATATCGGTGCCGATGATTATCTCACCAAACCATTTCATCTTTCTGAACTTAATGCGCGTCTAAAATCAGTCATCCGGCGAAGAAGCTTTGAAGGAAATAACGAAATTATATGCAACGAGATCAGGATTTCCCCCGATAACCTCAATGTTACAATTGACAACAAACCTGTAGTATTAACCCGCAAAGAATACGATTTGCTGTTATACTTTATTTCAAATAAAAACAGACTGGTAACAAAGGAATCCATAGCAGAACATCTTTGGGGTGATAATATGGATCTTGCTGATTCCTACGATTTTATTTATACCCATATTAAAAACCTACGCCGGAAATTGCTTAATGAGGGTGCTGGAGATTATATTCAAACCATTTACGGGATCGGATACAAGTTCAATATTAACATATAGCATACAGACCATTGTCAACATTTGATAGTGATCTGTAGACCATTTAACATAATCTGCGGTGAAGCTTTTAACCAAAACGTTGATGTATTTTATAGCCACATCCCTTGTTGTTTTTCTACTGGGAGGCGTTGTCTTTTACGTTGTTCTGAAACATACCTTTTATCAACAAATAGATAATGAATTATTTACCGAAAAAACAATTATTGAAGAAGAAATCCAGCATAACCAGGAAATTCCTGACTATTCATCACGATTTGGACATGAAATTGAGGTAGTCTTGTACAGACATCCCGTAAGAAAAGAATACATACTAAAGGACACCGCTATTTATGATACAGTTACCTTTCAAAACGATTATTACCGGTATCTGAAAATAGCCAATAATAAACATAAACATGGTTATACTATTGCTATAGTGCATCCGCTAAGTGGC
>DATBXH010000701.1:0-4392 GCA_036514375.1 Bacteroidales bacterium
CTGGTTGTTGACAGAATCAGGCAAGGTGTACGTGAAGTTCCAGAACAATACCTGGACGTCTCCCTTGCCATTTTTACAGGCCCAGGACGAACTATCCTTGTCGGTTAATTCGGTTTCTCCAAGTTTGTTCAGGAAAGCATAGGCGGAGAAAGAAGGTTTCTTAATTCCCTGATAGTTCAGTAATCCAAATCCGCCATGAAAAGGTGTAAATCGAGGCCCGGCTTCTTCGAAAATATCGGTAAACGTCCAATAGGACATTGAATTGGGAGCGTTTCCTACCTGTTTAATTTTTTCGAGTACATAGGCTGCCTGGTGATAACTGTCGTGAATTGGGTCGGCCGGAGTATAGGACGAGCTCCATTCCGTATAATGAAGCTCCAGATTGGGCATGGAGGAGTTGGCTATTTGCCTGCGGGAATTCAGGATGTCGCCGCTGACACTCCATTTGTTTTTATCCAAAATGGTGCCTGTGGTTCCAAATTCGTCCAGAAAACCTTGCCGTACGCCATATGCATGAGTGCTGATAAAGTCCAGGGGAAGCCCATTTTTACTGCAAAAGTTTATCATCTCCGGCACCCAGGCTGCCCCGGCTGTTGCCGGTCCACCTACCTTGTAGTCCTTATTAACACTTTTAATAGCTTGTACGCTGTATTTATACAATTTGAAATACTCCTCCTGAGTTCCGCTCCAGAAGCCCGGCGACAGGTTGGGCTCATTCCAAACTTCAAAATACCATGTTTTTACTTCGTCCGATCCGTAGCGTTCCGTAAAATGTTCGGTCAGCTTACGGATTAAACCTTCCCACTTATCACAGTCTTTGGGAGGTGTAACATTTCCTTTCCACCAGAAGATGGTTTGGTTTCCGCTGGCAAGTGCGGCCGGCATAAATCCTAATTCCACGAAAGGTTTCATGCCAATGCTCAGGATATAGTCGTAAAGGACATCGATGTATTGAAAATTATATTCCGGGTTCCCCTTCCGGTCTTCCTTGTAAACGCCCATGTCGTCGGTTAATAAACCGTGCATCCGGATGTATTTGAAATCGCATTCTTTTTTCGCCAGGGCTAATTGCTGCTGCCAGTCGGCCCTTAATCCTTCATTGGCCCGGCCGGCACCAACGCATTCCTTAAACATGGTGTTAAATGGTCCCTTTACTTTAGCAAAGTCAAGATTGATCATTCTTTCCTGATTAACAGCAGTGCTGAGGTTGTTACTTTGTCCTGTTACATTGCTGAGAAACAGGCTTCCCAGAATGACAAAAAGAAGTTGAGCTTTATTCATTTTTATCTTTAGTTAGCGGATGAACAAAAATAATCGTTTTTCCGTACGATTATGAATAACAACCTAAGGACTTACGAAACCTTCTTTCAATGAGCCGGGTTTTGACTACTGATATTTTCGCCAGAATCTGTAACCAATGCGTACTACCGGCGATAAATCAACATTTGGAATATGGTAATATGCATTGCCAAAATTGATGCTGTTATCTTTTCGTAAATAAAGATGCATTCCCGGTTGTATGTAGAAATTCCGTCCGATAAAGAACTGATAACTTATGCCGGCCCCCATATCGGTGCTACGGATATCTTTTTTAATTTCCGTACTCTTCTGCTCAATTTCAAATGTGTGAAATTCAAGATAAGTATATGTTTCGAGGTTCTTCCAGATATTATATCCCAGGAAGACTCCGGGTGATGTTTTATAATATCGTTTAAATTGAGCAGAAGAATTATGTATTCCAGCCGGTTCGGCATCGTAAGTGCCTCCGTTTATAACGCTTACTCTTAATCTGATTTTTTTATACCGGTAACAGACTGCCGCATGAAATCCTCCGGTAAAGAACATGGGAAAAAGACTTTCGAATTCCAGGGCGTGTTTTACTTCGTAATTGCGGGGCTGTGGATTCCAAAATGTCCCTGCAATTGTATCAGGTTGGCCGAATACATGGTTAGTTGTTATGAGAACAACAGCAATGATAAGTGTATACTTTTTCATATTTTCTGAATTATAGCATTTATTTCCGTGCAAAATTCAGGAAAGGGCAATCGGTTTTACTCCACATTTGTTACCAAAATCTCATTCGTAAAATTATTTCTTGCGTATCCGGCTTAGCGATTTTGGTGAGATACCAAGATAGTTGGCAATATGATAAAGAGAGATTTTTTGAAAGATTTCGGGGTATTCTCTGAGCAGTTTGTCATATCGTTGGCTGGCAGTCAGCGTTTGTAAGTCGATACTTTGCTGTGCGATTTTCAAAAAAGCCTGTTCCATCAGGATGCGTCCCAATTTTTCGAGCTTGGGTATTTGGTTATAGCATTGAGTCAGGTTCTCGTTCGAAATGATTAATAATTCACTTTCTTCAATAGCTTTTACATTGACAAACGAGGGAGTGTTATTCAGGCGGCTCCGGTTATCGGTAACCCAGTCGCCTGTAAAGGCAAAATCAATGGTTGTTTCTTTCCCGTTTTCAAGCAATTTGTAATAAATCAATACACCTTTGCTTACAAAAGCAACCCAATTGCAGATCTGTCCTTCTTTTAAAACAGAATCATTTTTTTCGAATGTTTTACTTTCGAGATAGCTAAACAACTGCAGCCATTCTTTTTCATTTAGTGAAACAACCGAATTGACAAATCTTTTGATTGTATCTGTGTCCATACTCGCGGGATGTAATACTTAAAAAGTTTATTTATCCCAATTCTTGCATTAGCAAATTATAATAAAGATATAAGCCTCACAAAGTATATTTATTGCTACTATTCCTTTTCACCTTACAGATGCTAAAGCTTAGAATGGGTAATCCCGAACAGTAATAGAACCAGCTGTAATTTAAATTTCTATTGCATGAATCGGGATTATTTTTACTTGTTGTATCAGTAATTCATAAATATATCATTAACGATAAGCCATTTGCCTTTCGTCAGACGCCATTCCGTCATACCCATTTGCTTGTATGTTGCTCCCTGGTATTCGTAAACATTGTAATATTTCTGGACTGCAATTGAATCGCCCACACTAATAGACAGGTTTTTAAAATCAATCAGCTTATATCCGCCGTCAAGGGCAGAATTTATCATGTCGCGGACTTCTGATTTGTTAGAACAGGATGGAATTACGTTTGCATCTTCCCGGTATAAGGTTAAAACCGAATCGATTTTGCCTTCTTTGATCCATTTGTTACTTTTATTCTGTAAGTCTTCAATAGCTTTAACGGCCTTTTCATTTTTTTGCGCTTTACTCTCTGTGCATAATAGAAATAGGCCTATACCTGCTATGCTAAAAGTTACTAATAAAATTGAGATCTTTTTCATTGTGTTTGTTTTTAAGTTAAATAAATCAAGTACATATCTATAAAATTGCCCGAGCCGGTTTGAAATCATAAATCCGGTTTCCCCGGATTTATTTATGATATCCTCCGATGAATCATAAACAGGATAGTTCAGAGCAGCAAAAATTATCTTGATGGTGTAGCTTCTTGGTGTAACTTCGCCGGATTCAATCCGCTGAAGGGTTCGTACACTTAAGTTACATTTTTCAACAAGCTCTTCCTGAGTTAAGCCCTTGGCCTTTCTGAGCTCAGTAATTTTTCTGCCTAATTCCGGTTGATTCATGATTCATTGAAATTTCGAACAAGGTTATATATTAGCTTAAAAACAGTCCACGAATTTTTACAGTATTTACCCCGACATTTGAACGACATTAACCTGACATTTTATAATAGATTGATTTTCAAAATTAATTCACTGATCCTTTTCTTTCGTAAGGCCATAACAATAAATAACCTGATTCAGGTATTTACTGCAATCCTGCACAAATTACAAAAAGTTTACCTTACATTGGCTTGTCTTTATGCTTTATTTAACCAAGAAACAGTTTGGTTTATTATCCGGTTACACAGGTTCTTCTCCCTGACCCGTCGGTAAAAAAGCGGCTTTTACCGAAAATTGGTTTATTCGTTATTCTATTCTATCTATTTTCGTTTCAGAATTAGTTTAATAAATAAATATCGAAAGTTAGTAGTGTTTTTCTCATAAATTTAGGTAGGTAGTTAGTAGTTGTAAATGTTAGTAATGTAGTAAAGGGCCGTTCGTGAGAACCACCCTTTATTTTTTTAATCAAATATTGCAGGATAAGAGGGATTACTTGTGATAAATTATTCAGCCCATTGCTTAATCGTCGTCCCGTACATTCTGCTTTACAAACGCTGCGTGTCTTGGAGGAGGACATTTACTTTGTTCGCCTTTAACCGAAGTCCATATTACTTCGTTGAATTCCGTTTCAGGTACATTATCTTCCTTACTGAAATCGAATTTTTCGCTCATGAATGACCATTTATTTTGTACCGTGTTTTTTTGGTTCAGATCAACCAGGCACGGCTTAACGTTAAAGGCA
>DATBXH010000702.1:0-3845 GCA_036514375.1 Bacteroidales bacterium
TTATGTTTAACCTTATCCTAACCCAGTTATTATTATCATGATTGAATTAAAAAACTTATTTAAATCATTTGGCGACAGGGTAATACTCGATAATATTTCGATCACGTTCGAAAAGGGAAAAACTAATCTGATTATTGGTCAAAGCGGATCCGGAAAAACTGTATTGTTGAAGTCAATTGTTGGATTGCACCAAATCGATAGCGGTGAAATCATTTATGGTAATGCCGATTTTACCAAAATGAACTTTACAGAGAAAAAGGAAGTTCGTAAACAAATTGGCATGCTTTTTCAGGGCGGTGCACTGTTCGATTCGAGCACAGTTGAAGAAAATGTGAGGTTCCCGCTGGATATGTTTACCGATATGACACTGGAGGAAAAACGGGAACGGGTTAATTTCTGTTTAAAGCGGGTACGTCTGGAAAATGTAAATCGCTTATTCCCGGCTGAGATTAGCGGTGGTATGAAAAAAAGGGTGGCTATTGCCCGCGCTATAGCTCTTAATCCCAGATATCTGTTCTGTGATGAGCCCAACAGTGGTCTCGACCCAATGACCTCTATTGTAATCGATAATTTAATTAAGGAAATTACCGAGGAGTATGATATCACAACGATTGTTAACACACACGATATGAACTCGGTGATGGAGATTGGCGATAAAGTTGTGTTTATTTACCAGGGGAAGAAAACGTGGGAAGGTACAAAAGACGATATTTTTTACGCCGAGAACCGCTTTCTCAACGATTTTGTATTTGCATCGCCTTTGAGCAAGAGGATTAAAAGCCTGGCAAAAGAAGACGGATTAACTTAATTCCAGGATTCGTTCAAGCCTCTCCTTGTCAATAATTTCTATAGTCGCTCCATAAATTTTTATGATTCCGTCCTTTCGAAAATCAGATAAAGTACGGATTACATTCTCCACAGTCATTCCGATATACTCAGCCATCTCCTTACGCGACACAGGTAATTCGAACGTATTCTTATGATAGACCTTATCGGCAAAATACAATAATATATAGGCTATCCGACCGAACAAACGTTTCTCTTTAACATCCATAAAATTAAGGATGATCATATCCGTTACGCGGCTTGTTTTTTCCATAATATTAAGCGCAAACTTCCCATTGTGAAGGGCAACCTGTTTCACCTCATCCAGATCGATGTTACAAGTGGTTGAATCCTCAATGGCAGCAACAGAATATTTATAATTCTTTTCAGAGAAGATACTTAAAAGACTTACAAAATCGAATGGCAAGGCAAAACAAATAATCTGTTCCTTGTCATGGAAGCCTTTTCTATAAAGCTTCACCAATCCATTTTTCAGATACATAAAATCCTTTATTCCCTCACCTTCATGAATAATAATTTCTCCCTTTTTAAAGGTACGTTCTTTCTTTCGGGTACAAATAGATTCAATTTCCGAATTACTTACAAATTCAAAAAACAGAGATCTAAGCTCACACCCTTCGCAATTACAAGTATTCATGAGTATTAAATGAGGTAATCCCTGTAAATTTACTATAAAATTTCATTTTTTAATCAGGCGAGATGGGCAGCCCATTTTCAACTAAGGTAAATACAACAGTTATAAAAATTTGGAACTCTATAGACATTGCCACCCATTACAGTTTTCTGATTCAGTTTCCACAAAGTGCTCAACACTTTACAAATACATAATTTCAGCCACGTTCATTAAAAATGATTCGCTATGATATATATCATACGCTGATATATATCATAACCATTTAACGAACAAGGACCTGTATCCCTCGTAAATTTGACAAAAATAATGTATCACATAACAACATAATAAATGAAAAAGATTCTGATTTTAGGAGCCGGAACTGCCGGTACGATTATGGCGAATAAGCTCCGAAAAGCCTTAAGCAGAAACGAATGGGAAATTACTTTGGTCGACAGGGAAGAGACTCATTACTATCAACCTGGTTTTCTTTTTATTCCTTTTGGTGCCTATACCAAAAAGAACGTTGTAAAACCAATTGATAAATACCTCCCTTCCGGTATTACGCTCATTAAAAAAGAGATCTCAAAAATAGAACCGTCCTCGAACAGGGTACTTCTTGCCGATGGAGAAGTATTAAATTATGACAACCTGATTATTGCAAGTGGTGCACAAATAAAGCCTGACGAAACCCTTGGTTTAAAGGAATCGCTCTGGCGTAAAAATATTTTTGATTTTTATACATTGGAAGGAGCCCTGGCATTACATGATTATTTCAGTACCTGGAAAGGTGGTAAGCTGGTGATGGCCATTACTGAAATGCCCTTCAAATGCCCGGTTGCACCAATTGAATTTGTATGTCTTGCTGATGCATTCTTTACGAAAAAAGGGATACGTAAAGATATTGAGATTACTTTGGTAACACCATTACCAGGCGCATTTACCAAACCTATTGCTACCAAAATGTTAAGTCAGGTACTTCAGGAAAAGCAAATCAATATTATCCCTGAATTCTACATAGAGCACATCGATAATGAAAACAAAAAATTAGTATCCTACGACGAAAAAGAAGTTCCGTTTGATGTACTTACCATTGTTCCTTTAAACAAAGGTGCTGATTTCATCGGTGCCAGCGGGCTGGGCGATGACCTGAATTTTGTTCCGGTTGATAAGCAAACTTTACAACATGCGGAATACAAAAATATTTTTGCAATTGGCGATGCTGCTGCTTTACCGGCGTCAAAGGCAGGTTCAGTAGTCCATTTTGAGGCAGAGGTCTTGTTTGAAAACATATTGAAAGCTATTAAAAACCAACCCTTGGAAGCCCAATTTGACGGGCATTCGAACTGCTATATCGAAACCGGGCATGGCAAAGCTGCTTTAATCGATTTTAATTACGAAACAGAACCATTGACAGGTACTTATCCGGTGCCTGGTATTGGCCCTTTCAAGTTGCTGAAAGAAACCAGGATAAATCATCTTGGCAAACTATTTTTCCGCTGGCTTTACTGGAACATTTTGTTAAAAGCCCGACCATTGCCGGTAAGTAACCATATGAGTATGGCTGGAAAGAAAACAATAGGTTAGTAAACAATCAGGCTACAGACTATTAGTTTAAGTCTATGTGCCTAAAATTATAAACTCTTAAATTTTAAAAATATGGCAGAAAAAACAATCGCTGGCGTAACCGTAACTGTAAACGCTGAAGGGTATTTTGAAAACCCGGCTCAATGGAATAAAGATATGGCTGTAGAGATGGCCAAAGAATACAACATCTCATTAACCGATAAGCATTTTGCCGTGCTTGATTTTCTCAGACAAAAGCATCTTGGCGGCGAACAGCTGACTATACGTAAAGTAGGAACTTCCGGAATTGTTGATATTAAAGAATTTTATCAGCTTTTCCCCGGAGGACCACTCAAAATTTCTTCAAAACTGGCTGGGATTCCTAAACCGGTGAGTTGCGTGTAAATAGGCCCTCACCCCAACCCCCTCCCAAAAGGAGAGGGAGATTGAGAGCATCTTTTAATCTATTCAAAACTTAAATATAGAAGTAAGACCAAATAATTAATACAAAAAATTCGCCCTCAATCCTGAGGCTGTCTAAAAAGACTCTGATGCGGCGTAATCTGGAGATTCCGTTGAGCATACTGCTCTGTCCTACAATACGGAGCGCTGAGCGTAGTCTCCGGACTACGCTCAATTCAACACTTTTTAGACAACCTTAGGGGTGAGGGCCTAAAAAATTAAGAATATGACAACGCAAAACGAACAATATCCTTTAAAAAAGGTATGTATCATCTGTGCCAAAGGTGCAATTGAAGATGTTTATGCAGCTTTGGTTATGGCTAACGGAGCAGTAATGGAAGGAATAGAAGCCAAGCTC
>DATBXH010000703.1:0-6656 GCA_036514375.1 Bacteroidales bacterium
CCTACCAGGATCAAGCTAGCGTTGGTTTCTGCTAACTGGTATGCCAATGCTTCACCTATACCGTAGCTGGCACCTGTAATTAATATAGTTTTTTGCCTCAGTCTTTCTTTTAAATTCTTTTCATTCAACCTTGTGGTTGGGAATAACAAATATTCCAAAAAATTATAGTTTTCAGACATTCTTTATTTCTGGCCTTGTAAAACTTTTTTAACAGAAACTGTTTCTCTTATCTTTAAATAAATCAAGGTTTAGTCCTTTATTTTATAAAATTGTGCAGGTTAACTATAGCCCCAATTTTATCTCAGTTTTGTGCATTGGTTCTCCTCCATCCTAAAGTTATCACTTTATCTCTCCATAAATATCTTTCTGTAATCTTGAAGAAATGGCATACGGATATTATATCGTTCTCCTTCATCGATGATATCCTGAATCATCTTTTTCATTTCTTCCGGAGCATGCTTTATATGTCCCTCAAACATCATAGATAATACTTCTGTGCCAAAAATTTTTCTGGCTATCGGAATACTAAAAAATAACGGAAGAGTATAAAAAGTGTTCGATTTAATTTTTTTAGGATGAATGCCTCTCCTGCGGCACACTTCGAAACCTTCCCTGATAGACATAAAACTTTCCCTGAGCAGGGTTCTGTCACCCGAAAATGTTTTCATCGATCCCCCGGCTTTCATCGCTCCGGCAGATAGTCCTGCCGCAACTGCATAATGTGTAATAAGCCATGGTATTATTTGATTTGAGATGATCGGCTTTAGATTAGCATCCCGTAAGGCATCGGCCATTTTTTTCAACCGGGCCGTAATCACTCCGTTCTTTTCCCCGAGCATTGTACAGGACTGTTTTAGGCCTGAAATTACACTATTGACAGTATTTCCATCTCTTCCGCCACCCACCATAAATGGAAATCCGAAAAAATATTGTTCCGTAGCAAAATATTTGTCTATGTCATCAAAATCGTCCCAGTTATTCTGAAAGAAAAGGATATGAGCTTCTCCAACACCTTTGGACAAAACCGGCAGAACTTCTTTTAACTGAACATTGTTTACGGATACAATAATAAATTCAAAACCATTTTGTTGGGATAAATCCTCAATTACGGCAGGCCGGAAAATAGTCCGGATCATTTGCTTTTTGTTCCCTCTAAAATCGGCACAATTAATGTCAATCCCGTTCTTTTCAATCAATTGTTTCTGTCCTTTTCTAACCAGAACAGTTATTTCATGTCCGGCCTGGGAAAGTTGCCAGCCATATGTACTTCCGATTATTCCAGGTCCATAAATCAAGATTTTCATATATATATGATCTTTTAATTACAGGTTTGCTGATCAAAATCAAAAACATTATCTCTCATGCTGCGATTGATTATAATTTCATTTTAACAGTTAGCGTATGGCATTTCGTCTTTTATGCCGGTTGCAAATTTGTTTTATATGGCCAATTTACAAAAAGTCCGGTAATACAACCTGTTCTTTACCATTTTTATCAGCACATATCATCTAAAATTCTCTATTGATGAGCAGATAAACAGAACGTAGGTTTGAATATCAGGGACCACCATTTGTAAGACAATTCTGTTCCAAAAATTAAGAAGCTGCCCGGAAAAAAGTAGTCTCTCTTTTTACTACCTTCCGGACAGCCTCAGGATCAATCTGCCTAAACTATCTTACCTGTTTGAGATAACATTTCATTCAATAAACGTACGCTCAAAAAAGGTTATTTATTGCTTGTTAAACTTAAACGTGCAGTTATTAATCCTTATAAGATAGATTCCTGTGGCGCATTTACTCAGATCAATTTCATTGAGTTTATCGTTCACAGGTTGCGACAATACCAATGTGCCACTGATGGTATATATACAAATATGATCAGCAGCGGAAATATCTTTACTAAACTGAACAAACAGTTTATCAGTTACAGGATTGGGATAGATCCTGATATCTTCTTCCTGCAAGGCCCCAACTCCGGTACTTCCTGCAGCCTGATTCACATTTATCGTCTGTGTCAACCTGGAGCCGGACACTGTAACTGATCCGTTGCGCGGGCTGGAAGTTGGGTTACTCGTGGCTGTGAGAGTAACAGTAGCATCGCCCGACCCAAAAGTAGGATAAGCCGTTATCCAGGCATCGGAATTGCTAATGTACCAGGAAATGTTTGAAGTTATTGTAAACGTAACTGTAGCACCAGTCGTTGCCCCGATATCCAAGGTATTTGAAGATACATTCAATGCTTCTGCAGCAGCAGCCTGATTCACTGTAACAGATTGTGTTATGCCCGATCCGGAAACAATAATTGTAGCTGCTCGCGGAGTTATGGTAGAATTGGTTAATGCAGTAATGGTTATTGTCTTGTTTCCGGTTCCGGATAGTGGACTTAGTGTCAGCCATGAGTCCGGGCAGGAAACTGTCCAGCTGGCATTTGACACAATTTCAAATGTTCCTGTACTACTACCGGAGGAAAGATTAACCAACGTTGTAGGAACAGACAGTGTCGCTCCGGTAAAAGACTGAGTTACGGTTATGGTTCTCGTGACTCCTGTGATGGAAATCGTCATTGTTGCCACTCTTTCGGCAGAGGCTGTATTGGCGGAAGCTGTTATGAGAACAGAAGCATTGCCTGAACCTGAATTTAGGCTGGCACTTAACCAGGAGTCCGAACAGCTAATAGTCCATGAAGTGTTGGATGTAATCGAAAATAAACCGGTACTACCCTCAGATGCTCCAATAGTAATAGCATTGGTAGAAGTTAACAATGAAAGAGTACCAGCAGCCTGGGTTATAATAATCTCTAAAGTTTTCCCCGCGCCGGAGACAAAAACGGATGCTGTTCTCTCACTTAATAAAGGATTTTCAACAGCCTTTATCGTCACATTGCCATTACCTGTTCCATATCCTTTGTCAGCAATTAACCAGGATTCGGAACAACGAACTGTCCAATCGGCATTTGAAGTGATGCTGAAAGAAGCCTCACTTCCTTCGGTAGCCCCAACGCCCAATGTTGTGTTGGAAACTGTTAATGTTGCTCCTGAGAAGGCTTGGGTAACAGATAACTGGTAGCTCGTACCTGCTCCGGATATAGTCACAATAGCTTGCCTGTCGGTTGTCGTCGTATTCGTTGAGGAAGCCGTAACTGTAATTGTAGCATCTCCGGAGCCGCTTTCATTGCTGACATTGAGCCAGGACTGGGAACTGCTGACCGTCCAATTCGTGTTGGAAGAAATATTAAAAGTTGAAGAACTCCCTCCGGCGGCCGGTAAACTTATGGGGCCGGCTATAATGCTTAGCTTCGGTGCACTTCCTGCCTGAGTGACTGTAATCGTTTTTGTTATTCCATAGCCCGAAACAGTAATTGTTGCCGTTCTGGAAGTTATAAGCGTATTGGTTTGCCCTGTCAACGTGACTGAAGCATTATATGAACCTTTACCTGTGCTTGGAATTAGCCAGCTGTCGGAACTAGTGATGCTCCATTCATCAGCATCCGAAAGAACCGAGAAGTAAGCATTACTATTATTTTCCGCTGCCATATTCAATGCGGTAACCGAGAGATTCAACTTTGCTGCAGTTTGTGCCACTGTAATTGTTTTACTTAGTTGGTACCTGTTGTCATTAGAAGATAACTCAATAGTTGCGCTTCTGGCAATACCTGTTTTATTGGCCTGGGCAATTATATCAACTTTTTTATCCAAACTGCCTGACCAGGGTGATATATATAACCAATCTGACGACCCCAGATCCGTCTTCCAGGAAATATTTGATGTTATATCAAATGAAACGGTACTTTCGCCCGGAGATGTCAGATCCGCCTGATTCGTAGAAACATCCAGTACAGGAACAAAAGCAGCCTGTGTGATATTAAGTGTTTGACTTATTCCCTGAATAGCAACTGTCGCCTGACAAACCCGGGATGTTAGTGTGTAATTAGGATCGGCGGTTAACGTAATCGTGGCATTCTTTGACCCTGAAGTAACGTCTGCCGTTAAAAAGTTATTGGAAAAAGAAATACTCCATGGTGAATCTGAAATAATGCCGAACGTTGCTGTACTGTTTTCTTCTGCGCCTATGTTCAGTGAATTGGTTGAAAGTACGAGGAAATGATAACCTGGGGCATATTGCGTGATATTAATGGTAACGGGTTTGGCACCTCCTTGTACAAGAATCGTTGCACTCCTGATCACATTGGTGGTGTTCGCCTGAACAGAAAAACTAACTGTTGCATTATTTGCACCATACGTCTTATTAATCTTTACCCATGTGGCAGAACTGCTTATTGTCCAATCGCCGTTTGATACAATATCAAATGAAGTATCTTTGGCTGCCTGCAGCAAATAATAATCCGTTTTGGAAACCGACAATGTCGATTGATCTCCCTGATCTCCTAAGCTCAGTATCTTCCAAAAGCTTCCATTGTCATCCTTGAAAGTAATGGCAGGCGAATAATCATAGGAATGTATGATTTGCTCCAATTTTCCATCATTGTTAATGTCCATGACCGACCAGGTTTGGCTGTCATCATCATCATCCGCCGAAGTAGTTCCATAGGAATTATTATACCCGTAGAGAACGCCCTTTCGTTTTAGACCTCCGTAATGCAAACTCCATTTCGATAATGTAGAGGAAAAACCTGTGCCGGAATTTTTATACCATTTCCAATAGGGATTATCGGTGTCATATCCAAATACCTTGTTGGGACTATCATAGGAATAAACTACCAAATCCTGCAGACCGTCCTGGTCCATATCCATCATGCCCCAAGTTTCGGCGCCCGAAGCAGTGGCCGTTCCGTAGGTATTGACATAATTACTCGCCGGAATAGCCCACGTTGCAGATGTGGATGCAAAACCCGAACCAGTGTTTTTATAGACCTTCCATGCAGGAGAAGAAGATGTGCCGAACGGCTGAGCAGGACTATTACCTGTGGAACATACTACCAAATCAGGTTTACCATCTCCATCGATATCGGTGACATTCCATGTTTCGCTGGTGGAATTGGTGGCGTATCCGTATGAATTGTTGTATCCATAGTAATATAGCCACGGCCCGACCTGTCCTCCATTAGGCAAACTCCAACTGGTATAGGTCGTGGAAAATCCTGATCCGGTATTCTTATATACTTTCCAGTAGAAATTTGAGGTGGATCCGTTAAATCCATATGTTCGCGCGGGGTTGTAATTGTAAGCATACACGACGAGGTCAATTTTTTTATCTCCGTCAATATCCATCAACCCCCAGGACTCGCTTGTAGTGCTATTGTTATACAAAATACCGGTGGAATAATTATAGCCATAAGAAGTCCCTGCATAGGATTGGCCTTCTCCATTAGGAACAACCCATGTGGTAGCCGTTGTTTCGAATCCTGATCCGGTATTTCTGTAAACTTTCCAATAATACCCTATGGTACTCGAATAAAACACACCCGGATAGTTTGTGCCTGTATATTTGGAAAAAACAACCAGGTCAGTTTTACCGTCAGTATCAATATCCATTAATCCCCAACTTTCGCTTCCTGAACTTGTAGCAAAACCTGATGTAGTATAAAATCCGTACCCATTCATCCCTCCGCTGGGAACAATCCATTCCGTATATGTTTTGGAAAAAGACACACCATCACTTAGATATACCTTCCAATAAGGTACACCAGCATCTTTAAATACGGTTGGTTTAGCAGCGTCTCCTTCCGAACAGACAACCAGATCAACCTTACCATCGCCATTCATATCTGTCAGCGACCAGGTTTGACTGTTGGTGTCGTCGGATGTAGTGGCCTGGCCATAGTAACTGTTAAATCCGTACGAAATTTTATTTCTGAACTGTCCTCCGTCAGGGAGCGTCCATTTTACAGGGGTTGTATTAAACCCTTGCGGTAATACGCTCAAGGTTACACATAAAAAAATAAGGGAAAGGGTAAATTTTTGTTTCATAGCACATTTGATTACGATTCTATTGATTAATATTAGTTTATACTCCGGTTGAATGAACCCAAAGTCAAGTATGTTCGCATGGAACGTTATGAAGTTTTTGGAAACACCTTTGCCACATAGAAAAAATGCACGGGAAAGTAACTTTTGAAAATAATACTTTGCTGGCTAGGTCATTTGGCAAGTGTATCGCTTTCCATTAACTATCTGTCCGAATAACTGGACGTTATCAATGCAATATTTACGTATCGGAGGAGAAAAGAGCATGTCCATTGATCATAAATTTGATTATTGGTATATTACAGCAACAAAACAAAAGATTTGTCGGCAAAATCTATTTGACAAAAGTCAAAAAATGACATGCATGGGAAAGATTCGTCAAAATTTTTGTCGTGTCCTTATACGGCTGAGTGTTTCCAGCGATATACCAAGAAAAGAAGCAATATAAGTAAGGGGTATCTGCTGAACCAAATGAGGTTGGCGGTCTAATAATTGCAGATAGCGCTCCTGGGCGTTTAAGGACTGTAAACTATATACCCGTTCTTCGAGCCATAACACATTACAGGCAGCGATTATTTTCTCAATCTCAGAAAGAATCACATATTTATGCTGAAGATCCCTTACATTGTTCCAGTCGATCAGACAAACGACGGAATCGCAGATAAGTTGAATATTCACCTTGGAAGGAATCTGTAAGGCAGAGCATCCGTAAGAGTCGACAAACTCGTAAGGA
>DATBXH010000704.1:0-4173 GCA_036514375.1 Bacteroidales bacterium
AGGACGGTGGCTGCGCAGCCGGCAACGGACAGCCTCCGTATATAACTCGAGGAACATATCGGCATATTCCTGGTCGTTCTTTAGGCGAACTTCGGGGGTATGCTCGAGGTACCAGTAACGTGTGGGTGTGAGTGTGGAGGAGGTGTGGGTGTGGTGTGAGTATAGTGTTAGGGTGTGGGCGGGTGGAAGACGCATGATATCGAGATAACAGGTGGTGGGGCCTCCCTCATTCCAGTTTACCAGCAACTGGGCTATTTTGTACTCATTAATCCTTTTTGGTACTTGCGGGAGGCTATGGATACCTTTGAGAGAAGAAGAAAACACGAAAAAATCCGGTCCCTTATAATAATACATGGCGGTAATGCCATGATGATCGCGGGCAAGGAAAAGCTTTTGCTGGCGCCTGTCCCAAACAGCCATGGCCCAGTCGCCAATCAAATGATCGGCACAGTCCTCACCCCATTTCTCATAAGCTGTTAGCATTAACGCAGAGTCGGGCATGGTAAGGCGTGATCCAAGGGGTATATCAAATATCCTGAAAAGTTCTTCCCGGTTATCGATACGGGCACCGGCTGTCATCACCAGGTTACCGGAAAGGTCCGTCATGGGAAGCTTTTCGTACACTGCCTCCGGTGTATTGTAATAAAGCAGATTACCCAGGCCACAATTACCCTCAAGCCAGATCCCCTCGCCATCAGGTCCCCAGAAATTCATGGCTTTCTTCATGGTTTCGAGGGTAGTGCGCTCAACGGGCTGATTGCTCAGGTTGATATAGCCAAATAAAATACTCATGGAAAAATTTAAATCAGAACGAAGGTAGGATAGTTTTTAAAAATAACGCAGATGAAACGGAATTAAAGCCATAAATTCCACGGATCGACACGAAAAAGCCTGTCTCAAAAGTCAAAAAAGGAAGACTGAACACAAAGACACAGAGTGCTGGTTTTCAATATAATTTTCTCCGTGCCACTGTGTCTCTGAGTTTATTTTCTTTCTTTTTTCACGGCCTCTTTAGGGTGAGATCTTTGAAGTGGGACGCAGGGCAAAACCTGTAATATTGGTTAAAATTTCTATATTTGCTGCATTGAATACTCAAACATAACATTACCCGGCCCGATGAAATTAACCACACTCTTTGTATTTCCATTATTACTGTTACTTATCGTTGGGTGCAGCAGTAATACTTCTCAAAAAAAAGTACATAAAGATCCCCTTCAAAATAAGGCTGCCCGGGAACTTCCTGTAAAAGTTCTGCCGATGGCTGATGATTTTGACAGATTTGTACGTCAAACCATGGCAGAGACACATATACCGGGATCGGCCATTGCTATTGTCAAAAATGATCAAGTCGTTCTCCTGAAAGGTTATGGCGTAAAAACTTTTGGAACTGCCGATTCGGTGAATGTCCATACGGTTTTCAGGATAGCTTCCGTATCCAAAGGATTTGCATCCATGCTTGCCGGTATCCTCGTGCAGCAAAACTCAATCGGATGGGACGACAGGGTTCGTAAATATCTCCCCCATTTTACCCTTAAGGACACGTTTAACACAAACCATTTAACCATCAGGCATATTCTCAGCCATACATCAGGCTTGCCATTGCATACTTTCACGAATCTACTGGAGGAAAATATTCCATATGCAACGCTCAGGGATAATCTTGCGACCGTTGAAAATACAGGACGTGTAGGTACCGTTTTTGCATACCAGAATGTGGTTTACAGCCTGATCAGTGACATTGCACAGGCAGCAACCGGTGAAACGTATGAACAACTGCTTAAGGAAAAGATTTTTTTACCATTGGGAATGACTGATGCTTCGGCCAGTTATAAAGATCTGATGGCAGATGCAAACGTTGCCTCGCCACACCTTCGAAGGGGTGCCGCCTTTTTTAAAATAACCAAAAACACTCCGGCCTATTATGCAGTTCTACCGGCAGCCGGTGTTAATGCAAGCATTACCGATATGGCAAAATGGCTGATTGCATTATTGGGAAACAGCCCGAAAGTGATTGACACCGCAACACTCAACGAAATTTACAAACCGGAAATAGAAACTCCAAGAAGAAGAAAATATGAGTTCTTTCATTGGGATCATCTGAAAAAAGCCTGGTATGGCCTGGGTTGGCGCATTCTCAATTATGGGGGTCATACCTTGATTTACCATGGTGGCCATGTAAACGGTTATCGTGCCGAAGTTGGCTTTTGCCCTGAGGAAAAGGTTGGTGTCGTGATCCTGACCAATGCTACCGGGAAGCTCGCCAATGACGGGGTTGAAGAATTCTTTGATCTGTATTTCGGTTATAAAAAGCCGGAAACCGGGAAAGAAGAAGAAACAAAAAATCCGGAAGAGGATCCGCAATCATACGATTCGATGTAAATAGGTCACTCCCATGGAGCTAAAAAAATAAAGCCGACTAAAGAAAACTTTAGCCGACTCGCATTTATATTAAAATATCTTTCTTCCCTGTCACCTATTCGCTTAGGTGCGATCAGGCATTAATTAATTCCTTGTACTGCTCAGCACTAAGAAGTTTGTCCAGATCAGCTTTATTCTTAATATCAACCTGAATCATCCAGCCCTCTCCATAGGGATCTTTATTCACCAATTCAGGGCTGTCCTCCAATTTGGGATTTACTTTTAGAACTTTGCCACCAACAGGCATAAACAAATCGGATACGGTTTTTACAGCTTCGATAGTCCCGAATACTTCCTCTTTTTCGAGTGTTTCATCAACAGTTTCAATTTCAATAAAAACGATATCTCCAAGTTCGGACTGGGCATAATCGGTAACTCCAACGTAACCAGTATTTCCTTCTACCCTAATCCACTCGTGATCCTTTGTGTACTTCAAATTTTCAGGAATATTCATTCGCTTATTGTTTTTGGTTCGTGTTTTGAGGAATCAAAAATAATACATTTTGAGAAAATCTCAATCAATATTGGATCATGAGAAATATCAGGTTTTGAGGGCAGGAAGTTACAACCGGATATTTTTATACAACACAAAAACTACTGAGCCAGGCTGAACCGCAAGCTAAACCCTACATCAGTTGTAGCGGTTGGATATGACAATGCAACAAGGGGCGTATTTACAATTCTGTCGTAAAACAGTCGCAAAGTGAACTTATCGCTGATCTGGTAATCAGCCGAAACCTTGATGGTAACCACCTTTTGCCCCTGAGCCGGCTGGTCGGGAGCGCCTGTTAAGAGTCTGAGAATTGTTTTATTATCACGAACAGATACATCGGCCCGTAAGTTAAGGTCGCTCTTGAACGATTTTTGTCCACCCGCAAGATCTTTCAATATAAATTTAAAATCGCTGATCTTGTAACCGGCCCCGGTCACAAATTCATCCGAACTGGTTTCAGTTAGCTGATTGTTGGAGAGACTCAGCAATATATTTCTGTTTTTCCTTATTTCGAGCTTGGTCGAAATATTGTTAATGAACGTAATATCCACCCCGATAAGCGGTCCGAATTGTTCAGTGATAGATACGGATGAAATGTTGAATTGCGGTACAAAATTGTTCTGCATATCCCGCACCACATTAAGCAAATCCTGCATATCGTAAATCTGGTTGGAGACAAAACTCCCGATATTATAGGTGGCAGTATACGAATGCGATAAGCTAACTGTTTTGGCAAATTTCTGAATGAAGCCAAGTTTTGAAAGTCCGTCATAATTGACGCGCCAGTTAGGCATCATATTCCAGACAGATGGGAAACGGTCGAGTGTTACCTTATTCGGGTCAATGCCCCCGTAAGCAGCCATAAATGCAGGGATAAGCACATCCTGTGAAGTATAACCATAACCATTGGCACCTCCGTCAGTATTAAAGATATCAGGATTATATCCATATCCGAGGACGCTCTGCCGTTTCTGACCCAAACGGTTGGCGATAATGGCCCGGTTTCTCTTAAACAATTCAAATACCGGAGAATAATAATTGTCACTTTGTTTCAACTTCTGGAAGGCACTCCCGAGAGCAATAAAAGAAATACTGAAATTTCCTGTCTGCTGGGCATTCCTGAAGTTTCCATCAGCCGGGAAAAAATACGAATTCTCGTTCCGCATAAAACTGCGTGATGCTGTAAGATCGATGCGAAATCCCGGTATAGGTTCAATCGTAGCTCTCATGGTTAGCCGCTCGGAATAAGACAGGATCATAGG
>DATBXH010000705.1:0-3981 GCA_036514375.1 Bacteroidales bacterium
AAGGCACACTTCCATCAATATCATCGTTACCATACACAATATCCTTTACCCCATCGCCATCAATGTCGGCAATAAAAAGACTTACTGTATTCATATAGCTGACGTCGGATATCTTATAAGAAGTGCCGGTATAAATAAAAGAACTACCGGTAGCACCAAAAACATAGAGGTCTCCTCCTTTTGCAACCAAAAGGTCGGTTTTCCCGTCGCCGTCTGCATCATAAGGACAAATGGCCGTAGGACCTATAGGAACTATGGTACTGTGGGTATGATATAAAGCAGGATATTCTGACAATGCCAGAAACTCTCTTACACTTTTTACAACATTAGCATCATCACATGGTTTAGTCCCATTTGGCCTTGTGAGATTACATACTGGTTCAATACTATTACCGTGAGACACATATACCTCATATCTATTCCACCCACCCAGAGCATCAATTTGACTCAGATCCGTAATTTCAGCATAAGTATCACCAACTAAATGAAAAAAATGAATTGGGTACAATGCTATTTTAATACTATCTAAATTATGTTTATAATTTTCCGCACTAAGGTGTGTGCCATTGGACAGTAGGAAATCGGTGGCCATGTGATAATGATTATTTCTGTAATCAAACAGTGCCGTTCTAGTTGGGTCGTCCATGGCAGTAATATCTTCGGGAGCATTATATGATCCTGCCAGTGTAGTTATTGTATTCAATGGATAAGGCAAAACACCCTCTTCAAACCCGTTACCCGTAGCAAAATATTCGTGAAATTGGTTATTAACTAAAGTCAAATAATCCGTTTTGCCGTCACCATTATAATCGCCAAAAAAAGTTTCGTTCTGTAAACCCAACGTAAGGTTGGAGTATATTTTTGTAAAACCGCTGCCATTGAACTTCCAGACGGACTTATCTTGGAAATTCAACAGTTCCACTTGCCCGTCACCATCAAAATCGGCTATCTGAGTACCAGTACTGTCTAAAGGCATCGACAAACTACCGCCTAAGGGTAAACTGCCTCCACTGAGCACTCCATTTTTAGAAATCAGGTAATCAGTTTGGCCATCGCCATTAAAGTCCCCAAAACAATAGTTTTCGCCTGTAGCTGAACTTCGAATTATTTCTGTGCTAATATTGCTGTCCGTATGGTATGAATAACGCAACAACTGGGCTCCGGTGTTGATCATAACGTCGGCTGTACCGGAATTATAAAAGTCTGCCATCGAAACCTTAGGTTCAATTTTCCCATACTTGGCAATCGATTGGGTGTAAGTACCCCCTTTGGCCAATGTCATTGTCAACAAGGTGCCATCGCTATTGATATAACATCTGTCTTGTATTCCGTCACCATTAAAATCACCAAAATAAATCTTGGAGTCTATATTAATCACATCTTTCAAAACAGAAACCGTTGTTGGCCCGGATGTGTCAAGTCCGCCCCAGTTAATAATGGTTGGATTATATGTTACTCCATCGGCAGTCAGTGATATTTTATTTAATTTGCTATATAGGAAGTCCCACGAATACGAAAATTCGTAATCTTTGGATAACGTTCCTTCGCTGTACACTTTTATAGCAGTAAGCAGCATGGTTCGACTCTTTTTACCACCTGATATATACATGGAATTCGCATCAGGACGGCCCTTAGCATAATAAAATCGTACACTATTGTTGCCCGCGTAATTGATTTCACTAATATTATACTCACCTGTTTTACTATCTCCTGCATATCGGTAAGTAATCGTGTTACCATCTTTATCGGTCATTTTAGAAATTGAATACGCATAAGCCATAGAACTATTTCCTAAGTTAAATTGTGAATCTGAACTGAACCCATATTCCAGAATGGAGCCGTCACGGGTAGTAACTACAGAGCCAGTATAGCCATTTTTACTCGTAAATTGTATTCGGGTATACGGATCATTTTCCGGATAATAAACGTTAACATCAGTATTGATCAACCGTACGCCATCTAAGAAAAATGCCTTCGCTTCTCCAAAACTATCTTCGTAATAAGGTGATTTATTTGCTATTGTTATAGCAGATATACCGGAGAGATGAAATCCATAACCCAAAATACCATTATCGCTTTGGCTGTTGTAAGCAATACTAAGGTCTGGCTGCGCTTCATGAGAACCTGGAGCCACCTGTATGGGCAACACGAACGAAACGGCGCCTGTTGAATTTACATCAATGGTACCTCCTATGCTTCCAGGTATACAATTCGTTTTATTAAGTGCACGGGTTGTTCCATCTTCAGGATATACCGGAAAAAAAGTATAATCCAAAGGATCACCAATATCAATTGGCTTTGTAACGGTATGGTCTGCAACAGCACGAAATGTATGCCCGTTAAAATTAGCCCCATTGGCATTGAATCCTGGAATAAAAACAATTTCTTCGTCTGCTGTTAAGGTAGCATCGCTGTTAGCCAAAGTAGTGGATAATGTGCATAAGGAATTTGTAACTATCCTATTCTTAGTAAAATCGCAGCTTTGGGCAAACAGAGTATGGTACTCAAACAATAATATTATTACGAATATTATTCTTCTCATCACTTTGCGGTTTAAGGTTTGTTTTTATTAGTTTTTAACAATCTTATAGGTTTTCGATTTACTATGAATAGTAAACTGAAGGATATAGGTACCCTGAGCGATTTGAGACAAGTCAACAGGATTTAATGACATAACTTTAGTGGTTTCAAAAACTATTTGCCCGTTAAGATTCATTATTTTAATGGAATTGCCTTGGGCACTAAAGTCCGCCGGAGTTACTCCGTTTATTTCAATCAGCAAATCACTGCTAGTTGGATTGGGATATAAACGCACAATACAACTGCCAAACGAGTCGGAGGGGCTGATTTCCTTTCCTTCCTGGTCAAGTTTAACAGATTTAAGAGACACGAATGTAACCTGAGCTAAGGTACGATTTCCATTGGCATCGTATTGGTAGGTAGCATTAAATGATTGTGCCTTGACTATAATTCCAGCCATCAACACAAGTCCTATTATAATTATTCTTTTGGTTATTGATTGCATTTGAGATATTTGCTAAATGATGATTATTTTTTCTGGATCAAGTCATGTAATTCTTTAAGTTCCTCCCTGAGTTCGGTATTTTGCTTTTCCTGCTCTGTAATTTTCTTATTCTGTTCTATTGTATAAAGCGTTAACTCTTCAACTTTTTGCAGCAGTTTGGCCTGCATTTCGCCCAAACTTACACCATTGGCTTGCATATCTGAGGCTGAAGCTACATCTGGAAGATGTTTATTGTGCTTGATAAAGGTTTCCAATTCGGATATGGAGGGGAGCTTATAGGTGGGGTCAAATACAAAATCGGCACCAGTTGTATTGATAACCAATTCATTGGCTCGGATTTTACCGGCAACATCCAGCTTATAATCGCTGTTGGTTTGTATACTTTGCCCGATAAGGATATTTCCCGCAGTGTAATAAATATTTGCACCGGATGTTATCCACTGGGACGGACCTCCGGATATACCGGTTAATCCCGAACCGTCACCTACAAATCGGGTAGCCTTTACAGTGCCGGCCACCTCTAATTTTTCGGTGGGGTCAACACCTATACCTACATTGCCCGATTGGAAAATCGATTTTCCAAAATAAACCTGAAATGTTCCTGTTTTTGACCAACTATCAGTAATTATAAAATCCGTTGACGCAGCAGGTTCAACATAAATAGTTCCATTACCTGATAGTCCCCAACTCTTTAAATAAGTCTGAGCATAACCATCCTGTATACTATATATAACACCACTTGAACGAACATTTCCTCCAATGTCAAGTTTTTCTGAAGGTTGAGGCGTACCAATACCTACATTGCCTGTATTATAAAAGATATCTGACCCAGTTGTAGTCCATTGTGAACCTCCAAATGCTTGCCCATTTTTAGTTAAGTTTCCTGTAAAATCAATGTCTCCGGTAACAGAAAGCGATTGTGCTCTTAATGACCCCAATACATCAAGTTTAGCTTG
>DATBXH010000706.1:0-4347 GCA_036514375.1 Bacteroidales bacterium
CCTGCCATAAAAATGTTGTAAAAATGCCGGACACCGGTGCGGAAAGCAACATTTGTATAGAATACCTCATCGGTCGAGAATTCGATCTGGTGAAACCCTTTAGCTACAAAACTTAAGAAACCGATGGGCACTCCGCTGCAGGAATCGGAAAAGTTCAGGAGAGAGATCTGGGTACCTTTGCAAAGTGTTGTTACGTTAACCACTCCCGAAATCTGGGTACCTGTTACTCTGGTAGCATAATTAAAGACACCTGCTGCCTGAAAGCCCTGTAAGGATCCCATGGTTACATTACCTACACCGGCCAGTTGGCAAGATTTTGCGTCTTTTAATACGACATTCAGCACGCCTGTAACTTGTATTCCTTCCACCGATTTGGCAGTATTCGTCACTCCAGCAGCCTGAAAACCTTTAAAAGAACCTGCCACTACGTTTGAAACTCCGGCAAGCTGACATTTACCTGCATCACCTGCCACTACATTAAGCACACCACTGGTTTGAACACCGTTTTGCTTTGCCGCAACTACATTCACTACGCCTGCAGACTGGAAACCGGACGACGAACCTCCTACAAAATTTCCTACACCCGCCAGCTGGCACTGACCTGCATTTCTTCCGTCGATATTCATGATACTTCCAAGCTCCAGGGCACGGACTTCCTTCACATATCCGCCAAGAATATTCAGCGAAACATTGACTGTACTGTTAAGGGGTGAGCCGTTGAAACTGATAAAAGGCAGGAACGAAACCTGGATATTTCGCACGGTGGTATCCGTTTGATGCTTGCCCGAGGGTTGATCGCTTTGAGCAAATATATGGGTTGAAATCAGCAGAGAAATGATCACCACGAGGGCGCTTACAATTTTTACACTTGTTTTCATAAGGTTTATTTTTTTGTTTTACTGACCCTATGACAACTGTATTTTTGAGTACCCCTATAGAGTGAGAAAAAATTGTAAAGTTTTGCTTGATCAGTGAAAGAGTGTGGGTGTGGAGGATTTGAACGGTAATTTTAAGTGATTCGTCATTTGTTTACCTTCAATAATCAATTAATATCCCTATAATGCCCTGGCTGATAAACAATTTATATACGTTAACGTTTTCGTGTCCGTAAGTTTAATCATTAAAAACCTAAAATTATGAAAAAGTTAGTTGTATGTCCCGTTTTTTTGGTTCTTATCAGTTTTGTGATGTTTTCCTGCAAAAAGGATGATGATTCTGCTTCTGACTACGTTTCCGGCCTCGCTGGTGGATGGAAATACATTAGTGGTAATGTAAATGAAAGGTATCTACAGATTTACAGGAATAACACCTGTTCTATTTTATATTCGGACGCTCAGGGTCTTCGCAACAGGAGCGACGCAATAGTGACAGTTACGAATAACCAGATTACAATTTATAACCCAACTACTTCAACTGAGGCTACTTCTATTAATATTTATAACTATACGTTAAAAGGTGATACGTTAACCTTGTCCCAGCCTTATACACGTATAAAACTGGCCCTCGACAAAACAGCACCCGATACATCTGCGTGGATTAAAACCCTGACTGCCCAGTCAATGACAAAAGCACCTGTGAATGAAGCAACGGATATTACTTTCGACGGTACATCTATCTGGTACGGAAACGGATATTCCTCACATTACATTTATAAAATTGACCCACACAGTTTTTCAACGGATAGTGTGATGGTGTCACAGTATGCATGGGCCGTAGAAGCAGATGGAAATAATCTTTGGCTTAGCAGCGATGGTTCCTCAACTATATCGGAAGTTAATAAGTCTACAGGGAATACAATAACTACAAGCATAGGAATGGGCGCCTGGATTTACGGCATTGCCAAAGACAATAATTTTATGTGGTGCTATAGCGATAACGAAGATAAACTCTATAAATACAATACAACTACTAACACCGTCGATTTGACTGTCAATTTAGCCAGCAGATGGGACGGTATGGCAATAGCTGGCGGCTATTTATATGTTGCCTCGAACGGAAAACTAAATAAATGTACCTTGTCGCCATTAATGGAAACTTCTTCGTTCGAACTGCCCGGATATTATATTTTCGGAGTCGCCTTTGACGGAACTTCGTTTTGGGTTTCAGCCTATCAGACATACGGACAACCTCAAATAATTAAAGTTGGAGGTGTTGAATAAACAACCGGCGTGAAGGATATTATCCGGAAGGGTCTTCGTTGATGAATGAATTGAAGTACGCTATGTGCTGATCATCCCGAATCGGTCTGAAAAATTGAGTTTCCCAAGGTCCGGAGAAACCCTGAAGTGTTTCGGGCGACCGTTCCCCGGGCTAGGGCAAGTATCCCCCGACTTCGGGGAATGGTTCCCCGGTTTCAGTGAAACAATCCCCGAAGCCGGGGAATGTTCCACTGGTTTCAGGGACTCTTTCCCTGACCCCGGGGAAACTTTGCCCGAAGTCTGGCGAACTCCGCCCGAAGCCGGGGGAATTCTGCCCGGGATGGGGGGAACTTTGCCCGAGGCCGCGGAACTTTCCCTGATCTCGGGGAACGTTTCACTTAGCTCGGGGAAAGCTTCCCCGGCAAAAGAAAAAATGTTAAACCATTAAGTCATCCGACGGAGTTCTCAAGTCATCTGACGGATTATAAAAGTCATCCGACGAACGTTTCAACACAAAAGTTATTCCTGCCAGGACGGATTTACTCGCTATCGCTGATGAGAAAAGTTATAATCCGTCCCCTTGCTAATGTCCGCACTTCCATCCGTTTAAATGGCAATTGCATTGAAATCCACTAGCCTAGCTCCTTCAACAAAACATATGCGCAACTTGTTTTTTAAACATTAAACCCGGCAAGGGTCAAAAAATCAATTCATAACCAAGACAAATGACAATAACTTGTAAGAACTGTCATCAGGATTACATAGGAAATTTTTGTAATCACTGCGGACAACCGGCGGAAACACATGAAATGAGTATCCATTTTGTTTGGCACGACATACAACATGGACTTCTTCACATGGACAAAGGTATATTGTTCACAACAAAAGAATTATTTACCCGGCCGGGGCATACCATCCGGGAATTCATCAACGGAAAACGGGTTAAGCACTTTAAACCGATCTCATTTGTTCTGGTTTTGGCAGGAGTTTACGGATTCTTATATCATTATTTTGATATTAGCCTGCTTGCAGATAAAGTCACTGTTTATGGCTCGACAAAAGAGGTCAGCGATTATAAAAGAATATTGGAAAATGTAAACGGATGGGTTGTTAGCCATTATGCCGTCGTGGTGTTGGTACAATTGCCCATTTATGCGTTAGGAACATTTATTGCATTTGGGAAAAGAAGCTATAACTATGTAGAACACCTGGTATTGAATGCCTTTATTACCGGGCAAAAGCTTATTCTCAACATTGCCGTATTTCCGCTTGTCTATCTTTATAATAAAACACATGCATTAAAACAAATCGATGGTTTTGTAAACTTAATCGTATTTGGATTAGCCACATGGACGTTGCTTCAGTTCTTTAATGACCAGCCTTGGAAAAAGACATTTGCAAGGGCGCTGTTAAGTTATTTTATCTTTTTTGTGGTTTATTATTCAATTATAAGTCTTATCGGTCTTTATATTGTTAATTCATATCATTTGTAAATTCGAAATGCCGTTTCATTGCCGTTGGCTTAAGCCAACGGCAATGAAGAACAGCCATTCTTACCCTTTTCTCAAAACCTCACCCCTACCCTAACCCCTGGCCATGTTTTCCGATTTATGCCGTTGGAGAACGTTTTGCCGGATAAGGTGTATGGAACGATTTCCGCATAATCCCTGTTATAATTTGACGCTTTGGTGTCAGTAGCAAGGCTGTTAATAGTCACCCCAAAGGCAAGAGAAGTTTTGGACCCTAACTTTTTATCAATGCCAAAATATATTTTATACAACTGGTTCTTTTCGTTCAGATCGCCGCCTCTGATAATCTGCTGATTGATCACATCAATATCGAAGAGCAGTTTGTCCTGGTTACCAAACGAAGTACCGATACCATACCCGTACGACCACAGAAGATTTCCCAATTTTGTCGGGTTCATACTCACCTGAATGATGTTATGAAAGCGTTTTACGCCTGTACGGAAGGCCACGTTGGTATAAAAAACCTCATCAGCCGAGAACTCCAGCTTATGATACCCTTTCCTTACATAACTGAAAATTCCGATCGGCGTACCGTCGCACGAATCGGCTATATTGATCACCGAGAGTTGAATGCCTTTTACCACCGAAGCTTTATTCAGAAACCCGGAGATCTGCCCTCCCGAAACATCCGTTGCATAATTTGCTGCTCCGGCTATCTGAAACCCCTTAACTTTTCCTGA
>DATBXH010000707.1:0-3703 GCA_036514375.1 Bacteroidales bacterium
TACACTAAACCAACTGCTAAAAGATTTTCCTAAGTCAGCTTACGACGATGATGCATTGTTCGAGTTAGGACGTGCTTACGTGATATTAAACTCGAATAACCAGGCAATTACAGTATATACGAAATTAATTAACGATTATCCGAAAAGCAGCTATGTACCCAAAGCATTATTAAACCTGGGGTTGATTTATTATAATACCAATAAAAACCAGGATGCCATCGCAACCTATCAGAAAGTAGTAGACCAGTACCCTGGAACTTCGGATTCCCGGGATGCTCTCAATGGGTTGAAAACGGTTTACATGGATATGAACAATGTGGATGCTTACTTCAATTATCTTGAAAGCAAAGGAGAAAAGGATAATGTACGTGTTTCCGAACAGGATTCCCTGACTTACACGGCTGCCGAAAACGTTTATATGTCCGGCGATTGTGATAAGTCCTCTCAGCAATTCGAGAAGTACATCAGTAAATTTACGAATGGTAATTTCCTGGTAAATGCGAATTTCTATCTGGCAGATTGTTACCTAAAAAATAATAAGACCGACGAAGCATTAAACGGCTTTGAATATGTGCTGTCCAAGCCCAGAAGCATGTTCACGGAACAGGCACTCGTAAACGCATCAGGGATCTTGTACGATAAAAAAGAATATTCGCAGGCCCTGGCGCTTTACAAACGTCTTGAATCGGAAGCCGAAGTTAAAAATAATGTAATGGAAGCCAAGATTGGACAAATGCGCTGCAATTTCCGGCTTAATGATTTCCCTGCTTCCATCACCTCGGCCAAAGCACTTTTAAATACGGAAAAGCTTCCGGACGAAATTACCCGCGAAGCCAGGTTTGTACTAGCAAAATCATACCTTGAAACTCAGGATATACCGTCAGCCACTGACGAATTGAAATTTGTCTCCAAAGACCTGAAAAGCCAGGAAGGGGCAGAATGTAAGTATCGTCTGGCAAAACTTTACTACGATGAGGACAAAAGAGATCTGGCCGAAAAGGAGATTTTCGATTTCATTAAGAAAAATACACCTTATCAATATTGGCTTGGCAAGAGTTTTCTGTTACTGAGTGACATTTACGTGGATAAAAAGGATGAATTCCAGGCTACGCAAACACTCCAAAGTCTGATCGATTATTATGAAATTCCCGATGATGGTATTAAAGCAGAAGCCAAAGAAAAGAAGGACAAACTCACTGCTAAGAATGCTGAGCAACAGGTGAAGGAAAAACAACAGGATCTGCAACTGAATATGGAGGGAAAAAAGATAGAATAGAATGGCTTACCCCTGATTCTGTAAATAATGGACCGGGAAAAATTCTACAAACAAATTGTTTTGGAAAAAAAGTAAAATACAAAATATATGAGGAATACGGAACCAAAAACAGCAAAACGCATTCTTAAATCAAAGATATACCACTTATTAGTAAATAGAAATATTCTTTCCAAGTCCCCCCTTCAGGTAAATGCAGGGTGGCTTTTTATTCCATTTCTGCTGATTTGTAATATAGCCTTTTCGCAGACTCCCATTAAAAAAGAAGTTGAAGTTGTTAAACCTTACGAACCGGTGGTTTCCGATGCCTACAAAATCAACATTTTACCTAAAATCAATGATTCTGTCACCATCAAACCCATTGTGCAATATAGCATCACTCCTACAATGCTTAATACCGAGTACCAGGTAAATCCGATTAATGCAGCCAGGATGCTGAGTATGCCATTACAAAAACTTTATAAGAGCTACCTCAAACTAGGGTTTGGTAATTATACAACACCACTGGCAGAAGCATATATTGGGTCGCTTCGATCAAAAACACATAGTGTCGGGTTCTTCTTCAGACACCAGTCATCTGCAGGAAAAGTAACTCTGGACAACGATGCAAAAGTAAATGCAGGATATTCGGAAACTTCCGGGGAACTGTTTGGTAAGAAATTCTTCAAATCCTCCTATTTGTATGGAGATGGCAGCTTAAGCGGGAATACTGTTTTTCGTTATGGTTACGATCCCAAAATTACAGACACCGTTTTGGAAAAAGGGGACATCCGTCAGAACTATCTTCTTGCAAAACTTAATGTTGGCTTGCGTTCAACCAATTCGGACTCATCTAAGCTCAATTATCATGTAGATTTAGGTTACAATTATTTCAGGGATAGGGTAAACCATGCTGAAAACAACATTGACATTAACGGTCAGTTCAGCAAGCGTCATAAAACCTCGATGCTTGGTTTGAATGCCAGTTATGATCTGTTAAAACCAAATTCCATTCTGGATTCCACCAAAAGCGCTAACTCTCTTCTTGGCTTAAATCCATGGGTAGGTTTTTCGACGTCGGATTACAGGCTTCAATTGGGCCTCAATATGTGTTTCGAAAACCAGGATAATACATTTAATCTCAGACTTTATCCCGATGCCGAATTTCAGTTCATTGCCGTGAAAGATGTCATTATCCCGTTCCTTGGACTAACCGGAGGAGTAAAGAACCACAGTTACCGCGACATTGCTTATGAAAATCCGTTTATCCGTCCTGATCTGAAGGTTCGTAACAGCAACATGAAACTCAATTTCTACGGAGGTTTAAAAGGAAGCCTTGGTGCAAAAGCTTCGTATGTCTTAAAATTCGACTATTCGAGCCTCGATGACCAATACTTTTTTATGAATGACACATCCACTGTCCTTCGCAACCAATTTACCGTTGTCTATTCATCGGTCGACATATTTACCGAACATGCCGAAGTGAATTACGACGTGTCCGATCACCTGACACTTGGACTGAAGACGAATTTCTATCAGTACAACCTGGTCACGGAACAGCAGGCATGGCACCGGCCTTCGTACGATATGGCTTTATCTGCCCGGTATAATCTGCGCAATAAAATTCTGGTGGATTTTGACATTCTTGGGTTAGGTAAACGCTATGCTAAAGAATTTGCTCAAAACAGTACCAATCCGACCATCAAGGAGCTCCCTTCGGTGCTCGATTTTAACCTTGGCCTGGAATACAGGTATACCAAAATACTGTCTGTCTGGCTGAAATTCAACAACTTTACTGCCTCAAAATATTATGTATGGAACCAATATCCATCGCAGAGGTTTAATTTGATGGCTGGGTTCACGTATTCTCTTTAAGAACCGAAATGGGGCATATAATTGTTAATAAAATTATGTCATTATAAGAGCGTATTTTACTATCTTTACGTGGTTTTTTGAAATCCGGAAAAATTTATTTTATTTTAATGAAATACAGGTCTTTATTGGGAATTTCCCCGATTCCTGTTGCCGGAAAATAGGAGTAAATAATTTAATAAATAATGGACAGTTCTAATTTAGAAGATGTAAACAAACCCAAATCTAACGGGAATAGCAACGGATATACTGCAGATAGCATTCAGGTTCTGGAAGGATTGGAAGCGGTGCGTAAACGTCCTGCCATGTACATTGGCGACATCAGTGTGAAGGGTTTACATCACCTTGTTTATGAAGTAGTAGACAATTCAATTGATGAAGCCCTTGCTGGTTATTGCAAGAATATCAATGTATTCATTAACGAAGATGGGTCAATAACAGTAATAGACGATGGACGAGGTATTCCTGTCGATTATCACGAGAAAGAGAAGAAATCAGCGCTTGAGGTTGTGCTTACGGTGCTGCATGCCGGTGGTAAATTTGATAAGGATTCGTACAAAGTATCCGGCGGTTTGCATG
>DATBXH010000708.1:0-5839 GCA_036514375.1 Bacteroidales bacterium
CTGTAAGCCACCCAAACGTTGCCACTCGGAGGGGTGCCGTTGCCCTCCTGAATACCTCGGACATATTGAGGCCCATAGCTTTTGAAAAAGCCGCCGTAACGCATGGTAGAGATCTCTCCCTGGACCAGTAATAAATTTGTATAATCGAGACCATTTTCGCTCACAGAAAGCGCTAACGGCCAACGGAATTCGGACGGATTATAAACCGTAACATATTTCCCGTCGGAGGTTCGCTGACCCCATATTTTTGCATTGGAGTTCACAAACTTTGGTGCCCGTATAGGCGTTGGCCAGGTTTTACCTTCATCCGTACTAATTGAAGTGAGAGCGTACTTCCACAGCCCAACTACCCTACCGTCCGGTAAATGATAAAATGACAACGCTTTGTAATCTTTGTGAACAGGGATAAGCGGATCTTTATGATCTGTTTCCTCATTCCATTGCTGCATCATCAGCGGATTAGCCATCAGCTCGTTGCAGGCTTCCACAAATCCCTTGTCTTTGCTTTTAGTATAAAAAGGATACGATGTATTCTTCTCGTTCCACGTCGGGTTGTAATGGATAAAATAAATGGGGCCAAGTTTTCCATCCGGATAGGCCTCCCTAACCACACGACCTATGCCTTTGCCGTCATTGGGGGCATCCTTTTCATCCATGGAAATTCCATAAAAAGCCAGAATCAGCAGCCTGTTTTTCTTTGACACATAGAAACCCATGCGCTGGTGCATTACGGAATACAAATTGTGGGCAACCATTTTCCCTTCTTTTTCCGTTTCTTTTACCGTACCATCGGGAACTTTATACTTGGGGAAGATAACTGCCGGTTTGCTCCAGTTGTACCCGTCTTTTGAGGTTACAAGCAAGGTCTGACCGGGAGGAACACTCTCGCTCACCGAATCGCTAAGATATTCCAGATAAAAAGATCCGCTCCAGTAAGCCAGCATCGGGGCATGGTTGTATGTCCAGCCCGATCCTTCTGCCCATTCCGGGTGTTGCCGGTTGGCACGGAATACCTGGATATTATGTACTCCTACAGCAGGTGTTAACTGTCCGTCGTGGTAATCGACGTTGACGAGTGTTTTGCCCGTATAATGCACCACGTCCTGAGAATATGTTGTAGCCAAATAAAAAATAAAACACAAAGACACGAAGATTCGAAACTTGATAACAGAAAAACAGGGTTCCTTTATATCCTTATGCTTACTCATAATTTTTTTCATTTCTTAATCCTTATTATCCTCATTTATCAACAGTGAAACCCTCAGGGTTTTGAAAACCCTGAGGGTTTAGCCTGGATATTTTTTATTGATGTTGATTTAGCAACCCTTTTAAAATATGCTCGTCTGCCATAAAAATCGTACCGTGCTTGTGACCCTGAGGAACGCTTACAACATCCGAAATATCAGTGAATGTTTTGAAATCAGAGGTTTTGGATGCTCCGTATTTTTTGTCACGGTAAGCATCATAATAAATTAGCCAGTCATTTCCAACTCTAGTTACTGTAGGGCCCTCGGTATACATTTTCGTAAAAGCAGCCGAAACATTGGTATATGGACCAGTAGCTTCATTACTAAAAGCGACTTTGATATCCCGATTGAGACGGGTATTGTCCTTCAGCACCAATACATATTTTCCTTTGGCTTCTTTTACTATGGTGGCATCAATTGCGCTGAAACCGGGGTCGAAAAAAAGCCTGGTTTCGGCAAAGGTTTTAAAATCCTTCGTAGTAGTATAATATAAGCGATGATTATTTCGCTCGTCTTCCTGCCCACGTGGAAATTTAAACGGAATGGTAGATGCCCAGACAATGATAAATTGTTTCCCTTCATCATCATAAAAAACCTCAGGAGCCCATACATTCACAGTGGTGGTATCGTAAGCCATCACAGGGATAAACTTCTCTTCTGACCAATGGATCAAATCCTTCGAACTGGCATAGCCAAATCCGAGATCACCACGCCAGCTAGACGTCCAAACCAAGTGAAACGTACCATCCGGTCCCTCGGCTATGGATGGGTCGCGCATCACTTTCTGATTGCCCACTTCGGGTTTCAAAAAGGTACGTCCGAGATCCGTCCAGTGGTACCCGTCGTAACTGTATAGAAAACGTAACCCCTCCGTGGCGGGCTCATGAAAAGAAGTAAACATGTAAACCTTCTTTTGTGCGTTAACAGAAACCAAAAAAAAGAACCCCAATAATAAAAGAAATAGTCTTTGTATCATCTGTGTCATTGTTATATTGATCAGGTTTTACATCTTATCTAAAATCAATACCCAGTCGTTGCCATCTTTCTTTTCTCCCGGAGGATTGAACTCTGCAACTCCTTTATTTTTAAACACACCTATTTTAGTCAGGCTTCCATCTCTGGGGCTGTACCAGGAAGCCTTTACCTTTGTTCCTTTGATCTTTCCCATGTTTACCTTGAATTTCCTAGCGTTATAGGTATACACAAAGGCGTAATTTTTACCCCTGGTGGCGGCCAGGTAATTGTAATGGGTACCCTGATCGGCCACAAGCGTTGAATCCGGAATCCGGTCGAAATATGGCCTGGAAAGCATTAGTTTTTTCAAAAAGATCATCTCTCCGGCACCCGGATCGTTAATGGCCTGAAACCAATAGTTCTTTGCACCATAAGCGCTTCCTTTATCTGTAGGCTTGTGAAACTGCATCACAGCGTTGTCGCCATATGTAAAGCCACACCCGCCGGCAAAAACGGACCAATAACCGTAGCGACGCACATCGTTTTCTGTCCAATAAGGTTGAAGCGTATCGTGCAAACCATGCGGAATTTTCTCGTACGATGGTTCACCATCCAAAACAGGCTTTACAGGTTTTCTGGCATAGTCCGTCTGCACATACCTCCAGTTATCCTCGGCGAAGCCGGTTGAATCCTGATCATAACTGCGATGCCCGGACTGAAACATGTTAAAATCCAGCCATGGTTCGTTATGAAACCAAATGGATGATTGCATCCTTCCAAACGGGTGGAATGTGATCAGATGATTAGGGTCATTTGCCCTGAGGGTATTACCAATAATATTCCAGGTTGCCGTAGAATCGCTGCCCTTAATATCTCCACCATTTACCCAGATGATATTCTTTTTATCCCTGTACCGTTTGGCAAGAAAGGTGGCATACTCTTTTGCCTGTTCCCTGCTCACCCAACCGCTTTTAACATTGCCTCCCCACACAGGCACCATAGCTAAGTAAATACCCTTCTCAGCAGCCTTGTCAACAACGTAATCCACATGATCCCAGAAATCATACTGTACTGAATCGCCGAACAAGCTTCCCGGTGTGACTTTAGGTCGGGCAATATTATTCCCGACAAGAGCAGAGTCACCATATACGTTAACAGCTCCCTTTACATTATGAATGACCATCACCTGAATTACATTGAAACCTTTCTGTCGACGGTCCTCCAGGTACTTTTCCGCCTCCTCGCGGTTTGTTTTCACAAATAGCAGCCAACCGGTATCGCCCAGCCAAAAGAAAGGATCCCCTTTCTCGGTAGTAAAAAACCGGCCGTCAGCAGAGACTTTGAGTTTGCCTACCTGGCTTGTTTGACCAAAAACAGTAGAGATAAAGAATAAAAAAGAGAGAAAAGCAATTACTTTATATTTCATAATTCTATGCTATTAACTTTTAGTGATGAGGCCTTCCCAGACAACCTCATCACTGAAAGCAAATTATTTCTTTTCGAGCCAAATTACCAGAGTTCCTGTCTGTAGAGCTTTAAGTTCAATGACTTTACCGCCCTTCACGCTCTCTTCTTCTTTTAAGAAGCGTCCGTTAGCGGGATTGATATATTTTACCTGGAAGCTACCATTTACTTTGGACAAATCCAGTTTTACAGGATCTTTTGAGTTATTATAAACAATATATCCTTTCCCTTCGTTGCCCAGAGCCCATTGTCCGGTTGGGTGGCCAACCAATTCGAGAACTTTCATCGAGGAAGCATCTTCTGTAAACCTCGCATCATCAACAATTGGAATATTGGCTAATGAGCCACCAGCCATAAATACAGCCCAGCCGAAGGTGTCATAATTATCTTCGGAATAAATGACTGCTTTGTCCGGAAACTTTTGCCGATATTCGGCGACAGCCCTGTAGGTTTGTTCAAACGAACGCTTTCCAACTTTCATGATCCGGGCATGCTGACGCGGTGCCAGGTTCTGTCCGCCTTTGGGAGCATAAGCAGAACCATCATCACTGTAAGCCCAATAACGAATATCGATGAGATCGACAACGGAAGCCAATGATGGATCAGCCAGAATAGAATCCTGAACATCCTTGGTAGTGCTTAATCCGATGATCTCTTTTTTACCGGTTTCCTTCTCCCACTCCTGAATAGTCTGTAACCAGAACTTCACAAAATGAAACGGCCCGGTAAATTCTGCACTGATGAGCTGAATAACGCCCGAATTATCCTTAAAATTATCGAGGCATTTTCGGATAAAAGCTTGATTCAACGGCTTACGTACCGGGTTATTGGTGTCGTAAAACTGTTCGGCCATGAAGATACGCTTGTCTCCAGCATATGGCGGAGGTTCAGGGAAACCTGTATTATTGATGTTGTTTGCTGACCGCCATGGACAATTGGCCCAATGTGCGCCAGCTTCAATAATATTGTGCTGGAAATAATTTTGATGGATCAGTACTAATCCCTTTTGATCAGCCAAATCGGCAAATTGTTTTAAACGCGACCAATACCAGGTATTGTACTTTGTAAGATCATATTTACTTAACCCATCCCAGGCAGTACCCTGTCCGCTGCGGGCAAAAGGCAACTCGTAAAAAGGAGGCCATACGTCACCATCCATACGGCGGATACGCTCATGATCATCGCAACGACGGTCATACCAAAGTCCGTAATTATGATCCCATGACACAACATGCTTACTCTTCATCCAATCCGTCATGGCATTTAAATCATCAGTCAATCCTATTCCGGTACGTCCTGGGACAAAACGGGTGATGGCATGTTTAGCCGTTTGGGTGTAATACGGACGCACTGTACCGTTCCACCAGGGCTCATCATTTTTGTTGCCTGTAATAACTGAATTCCCGCGTACCAGCCAACCGTCAGAAATATGCATTGGATCGGCTTTTTGGGGTACTTCAAGTTGTTTGTAACCTATCTGATCAATTGTCTTGGTTCCTTTTGTATCAGTCGAGATTATATTTCGCTGTGAAGCCTGATCGATAAATTCAGTAAGCTGAAGCTTAGTGCTGACCGATAAGGCTGTTAACTCTGCAGCTTTTTCGGGAGTGGGGCTGCTTGATGCTTCAGTTTCCAAGGGTAGTAACTGAATTCGCGATTTAGCTGCATCACCCAAACGATCGGTAAGTTGAGCATAAAAGAAGCTACGCGGCTGAATCCAGTTATTGGAGTCGCCCCAATAACCGTCGCCACCGAATTGAGCCCAAGTACCAAACGCCCAGTTATTTGCTGTTGGAGGACGATAACAATCGACCCTGGCTGCGCTGCAATTCCAAAACACACTGTTGGCAGCACTCCATCCTGCCCCCTGTCCGTCCTGCTCACGATTCATATAACTTAACGTATTGCCGTCGACACTTACAATATCGAACAACACACCTGAGGCCCAGCTATCAATACATCCGCTGAAGCTATAGGACCAATGCGATTGACACTGCACAAAAGCATTCGGGCCGGGAGCACAATAACCTACAGCAAAATCATGAAACCCATATTCCGAATATATTCGTTGAAACAAGGTTTGCTGGCCAGTTGTCCAGAAAGAATTACGACGCTGTCCGCCAATCTCGGAAACCGGTGCAAGTGATTTGCAATCTTCCACTGTAACACGCTTG
>DATBXH010000709.1:0-2166 GCA_036514375.1 Bacteroidales bacterium
AACCCTGCCGAAACCTGTATGCCAAAGCGCTGTACTTTTTTGATGCTTTCCAGGAGGTCCCGGTTCTTATTCTGCACTTTATGGCAACTATCCAGCGATATCTCATCCGGAGTTTCAATACCGATAAACGTAGAACCAAACCCCGCTTCTACCATCGACGCAAGGAGTTCTTCGTCATCGGCCAGGTTAATGGAAGTTTGGGTATTGAATATAAATGGAAAATGATGCGCTTGCATCCAATCGTGTATGGCAGGTACCAAATTATTTTTGACCTCTTTTTTGTTTCCGATAAAATTATCGTCCACAATGGATACCGGTCCCCGCCAATTCATTTTATAAAGAGTATCGAGCTCACGAATAACCTGGTCTGTCTTCTTCATCCGTACCTTGTGGCCCAGGAGAGAAGTAATTTCACAAAAGTCACATGCAAACGGACATCCCCGCGATACCTGAACGTTCATGCAGGCATAGTCCTTCATCGATAACAAATGAAAATCTGGCACCGGGGTACGGGTGATATCCGCATAATTATCGGTTTGATAGATCCGACCTGCGGCTTGCTCCTTTTGCAAATCTTCCAGGAACAGAGGCAATGTAATTTCAGCCTCGTTCAATACAAAGTGATCAATTTCGGGATAATTGTTAAACTCCTGGGTAAAAAGAGGTCCCCCTGCTACAATTTTCTTTTTATGCCTCACACATTCTTCAATAACCCTGTTTACCGACTCCTTTTGTATATACATGGCGCTGATGAAAACATAATCGGCCCAAACAATATCTTTGGTTGTAAGCCTGGTTACATTCATATCGATCAGCTTTTTCTGCCAGGTTGAAGGCAACATTGCCGAAACGGTAATTAAACCAAGAGGTGGCACGGCAGCTTTCTTTGAGATAAACCGCAAAGCATGCCTGAAACTCCAGTAGGTATCCGGATATTGCGGATATACCAATAGAATATTCATTGTGGTTAAAATAAAATAATCACAAAAATATTTTAGCGCAAAGCGAAACCCAAAAAGAAGGGATTAATGTACCGGAATTAGTGGCAAATGACAAAACCAAGGGATGGTTGTGATTCGCCCCGGCAGATTTACATGGTTTCTTTAAGCTTCAGCAAGTACTGACGCGATACAGGTATAAGCTCAGGATACTCCTTAATTGTAAGCCAGTGGCTATTGTAATTTCCATTGAGCTTTTCGATATAGTGCGTGTTTACAATGCATATCCGGTGGCAGCGGAGAAAATTCGAATAAGGCCTGATCTGTTGTTCTATATTTTTTAACGTGTTTCGGATAAGCTTCTTCTTAAAGGACTCTCCCTCTTTAAAAACAATCTCCACATAGTTATCCGCCGACCTGATAAAAACGACATCGGCAATGACAAGTTTTAAGCTCTCGGAATTGCTCTCCGACGTAAACTCGATGGATTTACTCAGATAGTTTTCTTCGAGTTTCTCCATTTGTTGGAGGATGGATTTCTTCTCGGCAACGAGCGATTCATTTTGAGACCTTAAGTCAGTCACAAGATCGTACAACCTTAAAACAACAGGAGGCGCAAGGCATATTAAAACTACTTTAAGCATGATGTAAAATGAAATATTCACCGCTCCCACATAGCGCAAATAAAAAGCAAAAGACACCGAACTCAGGGCAAATATGAAGAATGTTACCACATAAGGAGGAAGAACAGAATCATCGCCATTTTGGCTGTATTTATGAGACAACCAGTCAAGACCTGCCCTCGCCAATACCATAAATAAGAATACAATACCTCCTAAACCTGCAATAAATATTAAACGATTGTTAAATTCAATGGATTCCAAAGGGAAAGGCTGAAAGAAAAGAACAAACAGGAAAACACCAAAACTGATGCTTAAAAAAGCTCCCAGTTCTTTGTTTAATAACTGAACAAATTGATTTAAGTTCTTATTCACTGACTAAGTTCATAATCCGAATAATCAAATTTAATTCATTTTTTATTCAATTCTAAATGATATGATTGGATGTTGACAATAGCCTGGCCACAAAACAAAAAAACCCCAGTATGACTACTGAGGTTTTCATTTGAAAAAATTCGGCGACGACCTACTCTCCCGCTTAACGCAGTACCATCGGCGCGGATGGGCTTAACTTCTCTGTTCGGAATGGGAAGAGGTGGGACCCCATC
>DATBXH010000710.1:0-3617 GCA_036514375.1 Bacteroidales bacterium
AGCATATGCCAAATAACAAAATTGCTATGAGTATTTTCATGATCAGGCTTTTTAATATTAATCATCGATAATTGTAAACTCTGTGAAGTAATGCTCTTCTTTATTCCTTTGTTATATTTTTTATCTTTTGTCCCAATTTATTGAATGCTTCCTTTTCAATGACAGGTAACTGAAAAACCCCGGTCAGGTTAAATATCCGTTTATCGGTTGATTTAAACTCAAGATTTAAACTTCCCCAAACAGTCTTATTCTCAATTTTAGTTATTGTCATTTTTCCCGCGACTGATTTGGATTCAATTACATGACCAGTGGGTCCGTAATGCCAGTAGGCAAGTTTGGCTTTTACATTTTTGTTTTTATTAAGAACATAATCTTTCATAACTAAATCGGGCAATGCAAGTAATAAGGAATAATTGGTCTCGTCATCAATAATATTCTTTTCTCCTTCAAAAAAACAATGGAGATTCATGATTACGCAATTCCCGGGTATTGGATAATAAATATTACTTCCCAATAAATCCATCAGATTTTCGGAAGGTGCCTCGCTTATATCAGCACCTTTTACAATATAGCTTCTGTCCAAAATAAAATCGAATGGTTTCGAGCCTTTCATGTTTGCTTTTAATTGATTATCCGGGAACAATTTGTAAGTAAATAACGAATCATAAAATTCTGTTTCCGCTTTTGCAATCCTATCGGTAAGGTCGAACATTTTCTTATCGTGCTCTTGTTGGCTTGCCCAGTATTCTTTTTCAGATTTTACATATCCTTTATAATCTGTTGTGGGTACCACTGCATTGTTAAAAATAATTTCATGTTTCGTGACAGGTTTCTTGCTATCGATCTTTATGGTTCCATTCATAACCACCTGGCCCGAAGGTTTGGTCTCTAATTTCAACAATCCAGTAGCTATGTTTATGGGATTATTTTCTCCACTGGTAGCATAATTATTTAGCAAATTCATTTTCTCATTCATGGAGTCCAAACGGATTTCTTTCGTCCCTTTACCGAATTCAAAAGCAAGAAGAAACGAACCGGGGGTGTAATCGCCCCATACTCCCGGAGGTACATCCGTAGAATTCATTTCAATCAGTATAAGATCCTTCAGACTGTCTGCTTGCAACGACCTTTCCGATACCCAACCAGCCCTGCTCTTAAAGCTTGTATGGCGCAAGTAAAACAACGCAGTCAATGGAATGCTGATTTTCTTTTCCGAATCTTTACTATATCGAATAAACCTTATGGAATCAGATGGGTAAATCTGTGCATTTGTTAATTCACCTGCAAAAATTGCAATTGCAAGTATTAAAATACTTAGTTTCATTCGTATAGTTTTAGAGGGACATAACAATTGTATGAACGTCGAAACGTAATTGACATTATTTGAGTCCGGGGTTTTCCTTCCTCTTCCGAAGTTTATTATCAATCTCTCCATTCTCCCGTCTGGTATAGGGGCTCTTTTGCAAGCGGCAAATCGGTTTTTGTTGTGGAAAGTTACAAAAAGTTTGAAACACCGGCAGGAATCTCTTTTATTTTTATTCCCGAATAGGCTTAACCTCCATCATCGTGCTGGTGTCCGCAACAGGTTCCGCCCCGGGGGGTGATTCATTTTTGTGATTGGACAGATGTTTGCTTACCATTTCCAATAATACCTGGCTTCGGGCAGGCTTGCTTATATAATCGTTACAGCCGGCGTTAAGCGCTTTTTGCACTTCGTCGCGGGCCGCATAGGCTGTTTGGGCAATGATCTTCAGTGTTGGTTTTTGTTCCTTTATTTGTCGCGTAACTTCGTAGCCATTGATGTCGGGCAGACTGACATCCATCAATACCAGGTCAATGGGATAGGTCAGGGAAATGTTGACAGCCTCGGCTCCGGTTTGGGCCACTAACATGTTTAGCCCTGTGTTTAAAAAAACTTCCTGAATATAGGCTGCATTAAAAGGGTCATCTTCCACCAGGAGCACTGTCTTGCCGATAAGGTCAATATGTTTAGGCGTCTCATCATCAGTTGTTCCGCCATCCCGTAGTGGTGCTCTTTTAAATGGTATTTTTACCGTAAATGTACTGCCTTTACCAGGTTCCGATTCCAGTTGTATTTCGCCTTGCAATAAATCTACCAACCCTTTTACAATGGATAAACCAAGCCCTGTTCCTCCTATATTCTTTTTAAGGTGATGATTAAGCTGTGCAAACCGTTCAAAAATCAACGACTGTTTATCTTCAGGTATCCCTATTCCGGTATCGGTTACATAAAACAGAAGTTCATGGTCTTCATGAATCTCGCAGCCGACTGTTACAAAACCTTCCTCGGTATATTTAAAAGCATTGGTGATCAGATTCATGATGATCTGCTTCAGCTTTACTATATCGGTTAGTATGACAAAATCCATAGTTGGGCAATGATTGTATAAATTGAATGTTAGATGTTGTTTCCCGATCCGGTTTTGGTATTCTACTGAAAAAGAAGTTATTTCTTCATTTAATACATGGATATTACATTCCTCGAAGTTCACAACCGACTGACCGGATTCAATTTTAGCAATATCCAGGATATCATTGATGATATCGAGCAGATCTCTGCAACGCCTGATAATAATACCGGAGAAATATTCGAGTTTGGGTTTGCTATCGAAATTTTTCTCGATCATTTCGGCAAAACCCATAATAGCATTCATAGGAGTGCGTATTTCGTGGCTCAGGTTATGCACGAACGCCGTTTTGAGGCGGTCGCTCTCCTCTGCACGTTCCTTGGCAATCACCAGCTCGTCATTAATTTTTTTCTTTTCCGTGATGTCTTCCTTTACAGCTATGATAAAATTCAGTTTGTTCTCTTCGTTTACCACAGGCGATATCACTTCTTTTTCCCAATACAAACTTCCGTCTTTCTTTTTGTTCAGCATCTCTCCTTCCCAATTTTTCCCGGAGAGGATGGTATCCCACATGTCCTTATAAAATTCGGGGGATTGATGACCGGATTTTAAAATACGCGGATTATACCCGATGATTTCACTGTTTGAAAAACCGGATATGGATGAAAATGCAGGATTTGCATATTGAATTATTCCTTCGGGATCGGTAATCATAATGGAAACAGGACTTTGTTCTATCGAATGTTGCAATAACAGGACCCGTTCTTCAAATTTTTTCCGCTCCGTAATATCGATATGCGAACCGATCATCCTTATCGCCTTGCCTTCATTGTTGTAAACAAGTGAGGCCTGGGAGTATATCCACAGATAATTACCATTGCGGTGCCTGAAGCGAAATTCGATATGATAGCCTTGCCAGGGATCGCGTATGTATTTATTTGCATAGGCCTTACACCTGGCCATATCGTCAGGATGGATTCTTTCTTCCCATTCCATGTAATGATTGGAAATTTCGTCTTCTTCGTAACCTATTTGTTTTTTCCATTCGGGAGAGAAATAAATTTCATTGGTTTCGAGGTTCAAATCCCAAAGCCCGACATTTGTGGAAGTAACAGCTATTTTTAATTGTTCGCGGCTTTCGCGGATCAATTTTTTATGCATAATGTCTAACTCAACGGATTGGTTTCGTGTCCGCAATAATATATCCACTCTTGCCTGCAGTTCGGTTTTGTTCACAGGCAGAAAAAT
>DATBXH010000711.1:0-3105 GCA_036514375.1 Bacteroidales bacterium
CTTCGTTCCAACGGCTTCTCAAAAATAGGTCGGCTGTTTTTATCATACAACTGAGCTTTAATCATATAACCTTTTACCGTATCACCTGTGAAATTATCCAGCCTTGGCCGGATGCTCAGTACAGCGTCCTTATAATCTTTATCAAGTTCAGTCTGATAGAAGAAATCTGCAATTCTTAACTTGGGTTCGGCCAGCAGCATGACCTCACGGAAAATGCCACTCACACGCCAGTGATCCTGATCCTCCAGATACGAACCGTCGCTCCATCGAAGCACCTGAACCGAAACAACATTTTCTTCATCTTTAAGATAAGGTGTAATGTTAAACTCCGATGGAAGACAGCTATCTTCGCCATATCCGACAAACAAACCATTCACCCACACCCTGAAGGCCGAACTTACTCCGCCAAAATGAAGGGTAATGTTCATGCCCTTCCAGTCCGCCGGTAAAGTAAACGTCCGTTGGTAAGAACCAACACCATTGTAATCTTTAGGAATGTAAGGGGGATTAATCGGACGGAACGGATACACCGCACTTTTGTAAATAGGAATATCATAGCCTTGCATCTCCCAGTTAGAGGGAACTTCGATCTTATTCCATCCGGTTACGCGGCCTTTAAAGAAATCCGCTGGTGCATCTACCGGCTTGGAGGCAAACGAAAAGTCCCAGGCACCATTGAGCAGTATCATTCTTGATTTTGTGCGATCGCTTGCCAACGCATCCGGGATACTTTTGTACGAATATGCAGTAGCCCTGGCAGGATCACGATTAATGCTGGTTATCAATGGGTTTTCCCAGGGATCGGCACAACATATTTTAGGCTGTTCGGGTATGCCGGCAGGTTCGCCTGTAACGGTTTGAGCAGAAAGGGCTACTGGGTTAAAAAAGAGAATAATTCCTAAAATTTTTGAACTGGTATTCATTTATTCTGAAAAATAATATTTCGTTAACCAATATTTGTAAACGGGATCGAGAAATTCTATCTTGTTTTTTTGAATGTCAATTACTTCCTTATTAATTAATGCTTGTCGCAATCTCAGCACATTCGCAGATGTCCCTAACTTAAAATTACTAAGGTTTTCTTTAGAGCTTAATTTATCAACATTTTGAATAATAGCTTTTAAAAAACTAATTTGAGTATTAGTCAAGCCATCCGTTATGGTCTGAAACAGGAGGCTCAACTGTAATACAAGACTCTCAAATGCCTCATTTACAATTTCCGTAGAACAATTATTCAGGGATCTCAGCCATGATAACTGTGCAACCTGTTGTACATAGTAAGGATGACATTCTGCTAAAGTGGATATTAATCTGGCATCTTTCAAACTGATATTTTTATCAGTCTCCCGAAACTTTTGAGTTATAAACCGCACCCAATCTTCTTCTCCTATTTTATCAAGAAACATGAGATCTCCAAATTTGTAAAATGGCATGGAATAAGAAGAAAACACTTCAGTCATAAGATGGCGTTTGCTTCCATATAGACAATAGCTGGTATTTTGATGGGTCTGCCAATTTGCTCTCAGTTGCTTCTGAAAAGCTAAAGGACTCTCGAATTCAGCAATATTCTGAAATTCATCAATACAAATAATAACCTTTATCCCCTTTTCACTGGCAATCTTTTCTGCCAAATTTAAAACATCATCAGGTTGTTGCTTTACCTCCTGCCAGTCAAGTCCTAAAGTGAATTCTGAACCAGGAACAGGACTAAAACTCAATTTTGGAATAAATCTGCCAAGAAATTTTCTACTATTTTCAAATATCTCATCTAGTCTTGAAGCGGTGGATTTAAATATTTCCTGGGCCAATACCTGATAAAACTGTTCTTCGGAACGTATGTTATGTAAATCAATAAAAATAAAGACAATATTTAAGCTTTCATTACGTACCTTGTCTACGACATGACGTACCAACGACGATTTACCCCATCGACGAGGAGATATCAAAATCGTGTTAACACCAGACGTAAAATTGGCAATGAGTCTTTCTGTTTCTGTGACTCTATCAGTAAAGTTCTTTTCGTTTGCAATTTTCCCAAAAATGAAAGGTGCTTCCATGTAATATTTTTAACTCAAATGTAACTTACAAAAATGTAACTTACAAAAATGTAACTTACGTTTGCGTAAGTTGATTAATTCTTACTTTATATCTTTGTAAAACACAATATACTCCTTTCCACTTTCAATTGTCATTTCGTATTTATGATTACCTTTTCCCTCAATTACACCTTCTTTACAGAAAGGCTTTGTCTGACTGTTGAACCGGAGCGTACCGGTGCCGGTGTCTGATTTTATCTTTATCTGTTTGGTATTGCAATAAACACTGATAGAACCGTTGGGTGCAGGAACTGTGCCGTCCATCCACTCCAGACCGCCTAAAACAGGTTCAATTGCATAAGTTTTATAGCCGGGTGATGTCAGCTTTACACCAAGAAAATATTTACCTAGCAGATAGATGGGACTTGCACCCCACGCGTGGCAGAGGCTTTTGCCAAAGGGCCGACCGTACATGGCATAGTGCTCTGCCCCTTTTTCTGCAGGATCGTATTTTTCCCAGAATGTGGTTGCACCTGCATTAAGCATACCACCCCAATAGTCTTTTATCTGCTGCATGACATAGTTTTGTTCTCCAAGGGCGCACAACGCCTCAAGCTCATAAAACCTCATATAAGGTGTAGTGATCTTCTGAACATTATCATTCAGCAAAACATTCTTTTTCACTTCCTGCATTTTTTCAGGGTCAAGATATCCCGAGAATACAGCAAACATGTTGGTGTAGCGGGTTACCTTATCCGACTGAACTCCATCCACACGGTTGTGGATAAAGGCTCCTTTTTCATTGTTCCAAAAATCCGGAATAAGCTTTGCGCGAAGGTCCGCTGCCAACTGTTTATATTTTTCAGTTCCTTTCTGATCATTCATAACTCCAGCACACAATGCCATCGTTTCCAGGCTTCGGCAAAACAGGAGCTGTTCAAAGCTAACTTCGCCTTTTTTATCCATAGGTGCCCAATCCACATAAACCCAGTCGCCTGGTAAGCCAACCATCATCCCGTCCGCATTGCGTCTGCCCAGACAATAGTCCATCATACTGACCATTCGAGGG
>DATBXH010000712.1:0-4605 GCA_036514375.1 Bacteroidales bacterium
TATCTGCAAGGATGAAAGCCCGTTTCGTTTTGCAGTCAGTGTTTGATTATGGAACACTGATGATACGGGAGCTGTTAACCACCTCTCTCCGCAAACCAAACCCTTTCCGGAGACCCTCAAACCCCTTCCGGTGCTATCAAAACCACACACGGAGATGTCAACTCCTCACCCGGAGACAACAAAACCATACACCAACACAACTACTCCGGGCACGGAGATCATCAAATGACACACGGAGATGACCAGTCGGCGCACGGAGATAACTAATTGGCACACGGAGATCATAAAATCGCACGCCGACATGACAACCTGACGCACGGAGATGATAAATCCACACCCGGAGCTGACAACATGGCACACGGAGATCACAAATCCATACCCGGAGATGACAACATGGCATAAGTAGATCACAAAAGGAGAGCCGGGACGAATAAAACCACCGGAGAAATTAACAAAACTTCACCGCCTGCTGACCTTTCATTTTTACCCGGCTTTTTTATTATTGAAACCCAAAGCCCTTCGTTAAGGCATGTTAATCATTTCAATCATAAATTCGTTATTTTCGTACTTTTTACTACCATAAACATGCAGTTAACTTCAGATACACATCCATCCGGAATATTTTCCTTTTGTCCGAAATGCGGTCACCAGGGATTTGAATTTGACACGATAAAAAAGTTTGTTTGCAAAGCCTGCGGTTTTACTTTCTATATCAATGCAGCTGCGGCTGTGGCTGTTATACTTGAAACTCGGGAAGGAAAGATCGTACTTACCAAACGAAAATTTGAACCGCGGGCAGGATTTTACGACCTTCCGGGTGGTTTTGTTGATACCATGGAACGAGTGGAAGATGCGGTTAAGCGTGAGGTTTTCGAGGAGCTTGGCATTGAAGTTAATCAAATGAGATTTCTTGCTTCGTTCCCCAACGAATATACTTTTAAAGGAATCAGTTACTATACCTGCGATATGGCCTTCATATGTCCCATCGATGATCTTTCATCCCTTAACCCTGCTGATGATGTTGCCGAAGCAATGGTGATCCGCCCTCGCGAAATCGATTTCAATATCATCAGCTTTCCGTCGATAGTGAATATTTTAAGGACGTACATGGAGGAAGTGATGAAGAGATGAGGTGACTAGGTGATTAAGAATAGAAGGCACTGAACCCTTAGCCTCCAAACTTTCTGATCTTATCTTTATTTTTCAGGATAATCTTGTATCTTAGTATACTTCAAAGTTTATTTTTATGTCAAAGACCCTTGTAATTATTCGTCACGGAAAATCGACATGGGAATATACCGGAGTGCCCGATTATGATAGGCCTCTGAAAGAGACTGGTATTATCAATACCAGGGTTATTGCTCTGAAATTAATGGAACAGGACATCAGTCCTGATCTGATTGTAAGCAGTCCGGCGAACAGGGCTTTACATACAGCCTTGATTGTGGCCCGGGAGCTATCTTATCCGCTTGAGAAAATTTCAATCAGCCCAGTACTTTATGGTGAATCTGAGAATGCAATACTCGACATGGTAAGGCATACCAGCGATCAGTTCAATACCCTTTTTATTTTCGGGCATAATCCGGTGTTTACAGTGTTACCCAATTTATATCTGAAACAGACTATTGATAATCTTCCCACATCCGGTGTTGTCATTCTTGAATTTGATACAAGTCATTGGTCTGACATATCCAGAAAATTGTTGAAGTCAGAGTTTCTCTTATCTCCAAAAGGCGGATAATTTTTTTGTAAAACGATCACTATCATGCCAATTTAACTATTTTTGCACATATTTTTTGGTGAAATTGGCTGAATATTAAACTCAACCTGATGCCCAATCGAAGAACCATAATAAACAGAGAATTAAGCTGGCTTTCCTTTAATGAACGTGTATTGCAGGAAGCTGCAGATATCTCGGTACCTCTGGCTGACCGAATTAAATTTCTCGGTATTTTCTCTAATAACCTTGACGAGTTTTTTAAAGTTAGGGTGGCAGCGATCATGCGCATGATCGATCTTAAAGTATCAAGCGCAAAAGAACTGGGTGAAAAGCCGGAAAAAATACTGGCTAAAATACAGGAAACTGTTATCAAGCTTCAAAAGCGTTTTGAGTCCATTTATGAGGAATTGCTTAAGGAACTCGAAAAGCAAAATATATTTATTATTGATGAGAAACAGCTCAATGAGGAGCAGGCTAAGTTTGTAAAAGAATATTTTGAGGAGAAAGTATTACCCGCTTTATCTCCAATGATGCTGAGGAATCTCGAAAAATTCCCTTACCTTAAAGATAAATCCATTTACTTGGCCACAAAACTTTCGAAGAAGAAATCAAAGAAAAGTTTTGAATACGCGCTGATAGAACTTCCGACCGCTGTGCTTCCACGATTCATTGTATTGCCGCAAATAAGTGAAAAGAAGTTTATTATCCTTATCGATGACGTGATCAGGTACAACCTTCAGCAAGTATTTGCAATTTTTGATTACGACCAGTTTGAAGCTTTTACAATCAAACTTACCCGCGATGCTGAACTGGATATAGATAACGATCTTTCGAAAAGTTTTCTCGAAAAGGTTCAGAAAGGGGTTTCGGGTAGGAAAAAAGGGCAGCCTGTACGGTTGGTATACGATCAGGAAATGACTCATGATTTGCTGGTATATCTGAAAAAAGCCCTGGAGTTCGACCAGTTTGACAGCATGATTCCCGGAGGCAGGTATCATAATTTTAAAGATTTTATCGGTTTTCCCAATATTGGCGGGCCAAATCTGGAATATCCGCCTATGCCGCCCCTGCCTAATCCTCAGTTGAAAATGGCAAGCAGTATTTTGCAAACCATTAGTAAAGGAGATGTTCTGTTGCATTATCCTTATCAGAAATTTTCGCACTTTATTAATTTACTTCGCGAGGCAGCCATTAATCCAGAGGTAAAATCAATTAAAATAACCTTGTATCGTGTCGCCTCCAATTCCAAAGTGATCAATGCATTGATCAATGCTGCCCGAAATGAAAAGGATGTGACTGTAGTTATTGAACTCCAGGCGCGTTTCGATGAAAAATCGAATATCTACTGGGCGCGTAAACTCGAAGAGGTGGGAGCTCACATCCTGTTCGGTATTCCGGGTCTGAAAATTCATGGCAAACTTCTTCTGATAACATCCAAATCAGGTAACCGGGAGACTCAGTATGCAGCTATAAGTACGGGCAATTTTCATGAAGGGAATGCCAATGTTTATGCTGATGTAGCTTTGCTCACGACTGATAAAAGGATTACAGGTGAGGTTGAGAAGGTGTTCGACTTTTTCCAAAATACCTATAAATATTATAACTATAAACATCTCATCGTAGCTCCGCAATATATGCGTAACAAGCTTGAATCGCTTATTGATCATGAAATTAAAAATGCACAAAATGGCAAGTCAGCTTACATTATTCTAAAGATTAATAATATTGTTGATGCCGATATGATCCACAAACTTTATGAAGCAAGCCAGGGAGGTGTGAAAATAAAGCTAATTGTCCGTGGGATCTGTGGACTTATCCCTGGCGTACCGGGTCTGAGTGACAATATCGAGGCCATCAGTATTGTAGATAAGTATCTGGAACATTCACGGATTTTTATTTTCTGCAACAATGAAGATCCAAAATATTATATATCGTCGGCTGATTGGATGACACGTAACCTGGACAACCGTGTTGAGATCGCGAGTCCTATCTACGATCCGGCCATTCAAAAGGAAATTAGGAAGATTATAGATATTCAGTTAAGTGATAATGTTAAAGCCAGAATTATTGATGAATGTCAGGGAAATATTTATCGCAAGGTTATGAATAACGGTGCTATCCGTTCACAGTTCGAGATTTATAGTTGTTATAAAGAACTGGCAGTGAATTGTAATAAATAATTATTTAGACGAGAGCTCTTGTTGATAGCACAATAAGTTAGCTGAAACAGAGAAAAGAATGACGCAAAAGAAAGTATCTTTTTATACACTTGGATGCAAATTAAATTTTGCCGAAACATCAACCATATCCCGCAAATTTGCTGAGAATGGATACAACCGGGTCGAATTTGACGAAACTGCCGATGTGGTTGTTATTAATACCTGCTCGGTTACACAGCTTGCAGATAAAAAATGCAGACAGGTTATCAGCAAAGCATCCCGTACATCACCTGAAGCTATTGTTGCAGTTGTTGGATGTTACTCCCAATTAAAACCTGAAGAGATTGCTGCCATACAAGGCGTAGATCTCGTGTTAGGTACCGGTGAGAAATTCAATATTATAGAACATATTCATGAGTTAGAAACTCAAAAAACGAACAATACTAAGGTTTATTCCTGCGAAATTGAGAAGGTTGAAGAATTTAATCCTTCTTTTTCCTTGTTTGATAGGACTCGATCGTTCCTAAAGGTTCAGGACGGATGCGATTACCATTGCAGTTATTGTACCATTCCTTTGGCCAGGGGAAGCAGTAGAAATAATAGCATTGAGAAGACAGTAGCCGAAGCCAGGAAAATCAGCAGTCAGGGTATCAAAGAAGTGGTACTGACTGGTGTTAATATTGGTGATTTTGGCAGATCAACCAACGAAACGTTTCTTGATTTAAT
>DATBXH010000713.1:0-8597 GCA_036514375.1 Bacteroidales bacterium
TAACATATAATGTTCAGAGGATGATTATAAACCATGTTACTGGTATGCTGTAACAATGCCACATCGCTGGTATTTGTAAATACGCCTACAGGACTGTTCACTGCTGATTCTGCTTCTGCCTGGGCCTTCGACGGATCAGCATATACAATCCGCATAGCCAGCCTTAACTTTAATGTATTGGCAAACTTTATCCACATCTGAACATTACCGTTAAATATGAAGTCATATCGCGACAATGGTGTGGAATTCGGGTTCTGCACATTGAAAATGGTGAGGACATTGATTGCCGTGTCCAATTCATCAAAAAACTTGTAGTAGATATCCTTCAAATTATCGTAAGTATTTTGCAGAGCTCCATTACCAAAATTTATATAAGGCAAAGGACCATAAATATCTGCTATGCGATGTAACCCTTCTACCTTGACTATTGTGGCTATCGCTAGTTTTTGCGGAGCGCTTTGTTCAATAGTCACATCTTTGATCGATTTCCACGCAGGTAAGATGCCTATAAACCCTCTGTCAAAAGCCTGATTGTACCAATTCGGAATAGGTGCATAAGTAGTATTGTTCACATTAGAATACCAGAGACCGCTTGACCCCATATATCCCGAGTAAATATCGCCACATAGATTCTGCATCGTTTGATAAACTTCGTCCCCAAAAAGAGGCTGCTGCGAGATAGGGAAAACGTTTTTTTGCATCTGAACAAAAAGAGATCCTGTAATAAGGTCATCGTATTGCAACATCTCTGCTGTTGCCTGATTTGGGTTGGTATTCCACTCTTCAAAATTTTTCGTGCATCCACTACCAAGCAAAACAAGCAGAGCACTTATCAGAGATAATTTATTGAATAACCATTTATTTGTAATCATAGTCTTACAAGCTTAAATTATTATTAAAACCTGAATCTACAAGCAAACCCTAAACTTCTGAGGCTTGGTTGCATAAAATAGTCGATACCCTGATAATAGGTTCCGGTATTGGCTGTGGATTCGGGATCGAACGGAGCCTTGTTGTAAAACATGAACAGGTTCCGTCCTATGAAGGAAACGTTTATTCCTTTGACCCATTTGCAGAATTTATTTACAGGGATATCATATCCCAATGATAATTCGGCAAGGCGAACATTGGTGGCACTGTAAACATACATCGAACCAATTCCTGATGTACCTCCGCCGACAACCTGATAATAAGCCTGTGCTGGTATCTTGTATCCGTTTACAACAACACCTCCGTTATCCCTGGCATCAGCTGATGCTTTGGATACGCCAAATGCATCCATCACAGCCTGGGTTACTGAAACTCCAACGCCTCCAACCCTGGCATTTATAAGTACACTCAGGTTTATACCTTTAAATGAAAAGCTGTTTCTAAATCCCAGAGTGTAATTAGGATCGGAGCTTCCGGCCTTTACAAATCTGTTAATATCTGCAGATACTGAATAATCGGTTGTATTTACTGAAATATATCCATGTTCATCTTGTTTTAGCGTATTCACATAAATATCGCCCATGGTTCCGCCATTAACCATCTTCATTAAATAACTTCCCGTACTACTTTCATCCAAAGTATCCTTCTTTACTGTTTCACCATCCGGGGCAGTGTAAGCATTTAATAACGCTATTATTTTATTTCGGTTAAGCGAGTAAACCAGACTGGAATTCCAGTCAACGGGCCCTAATTTTTGATCAACATTCAATGTTAATTCAATACCTTTATTATCAACCCTACCTGCATTGATATACATACTGTTGTACCCTGAACTTGCCGACAAACTAGGGTTGAATAACTGATTATATGTTGACGATTTATAAAAAGTAGCATCCAGCTTGATCTTGTTATTGAAGAATATAAAATTGAATCCGGCCTCATACGATTTTGTCCGTTCCGGTTCGAGGCCGGTTGCAGGAAGATATGAAGTAAGCTGCGGGTAGCCATTTATGACCGGATACGTGGTATTAGAAATAAACCTTACCGGGGAATTACCCACCTCGCTGTATGATGCTCTGGCCTTGAGGAATGAGAGGATATCCGATTTAATTCCCAAAATATCCGATAATACTGCTGATGCACCAACCGAAGGATAAAGAATAGATTTAGTTTTTGTATTTGCCAGAGCAGAGGTCCAATCAGTCCTTACAGAACCTTCAATGAAGGCCATACTTTTATAACCTAGCTGAGCAGTGGCAAATACAGCCTGGAATTGATCATGGTAGTCCTGCTGAATGATTTTGAGGGTAGACGTATTTAAGTTCTCATAAGTGAAAAGGTTGGCTACACTCATTAGATTGCCTCCAATTGATGAGCTATGGTTAACTTCATCTTGTAAACTTGATCCAATATTAGCTGTGAGAGAAAGTTTATTGAATGTCTTATTGATATTCAATATGGCATCGGCATATATCCGTTTGTTACTGATATTGTATTTGTAATAGGCACCCTCAACATCTGCAAATAAACCGGATGTGGAAGCTGAATATTTCTTATCATTTGCTTCCGTATTCACGTCTAATTTCGCCCTTGCAGTGATGTTCATCCAATTGGTGATAGTATATTTCACTGTGCCGGTCATCATGTACCTGTTCTTATTATTGATAAAGAGGTCCCTTTCCGTAATCCAGTAAGGATTTTGCATTTGGAATCCCAGATCGCCAAAAGGCCAGTATTGAGTCTTGAAGTTTCTGTCAGGATTATATCGCTCGAAAACCTTGTACTTTGCGATATCGTCACCTGCCGGAAATAAATAAACCGGGATTAACGGATTAAAATACTGACCCTGTGCAAGCATGTTCTGTTCTTTCACATTTATGTACATGGCGCTCACATCAACTGTTAATTTATCGTTGAGGAACTTACTTGTATTCTGGAAGGACAGATTGTACCTGTCGTAATTGTTGTTATGAATGATTCCTTCTGCATTTACTGAACCTATAGAGAAATAGGTAGCATTCTTATCAGAACCCGTACTAACACTCAATGAATTATTTGTACTATAACCTGTCTGAAAGAAATCTTTAGGATTATAAGAACTTGGGGTCAAAAGCTTGTCTCCCCAACTGTAATAGCTACCTATATCCGAAACGCCGTAAGTATTTTGGAATTTAGGTAATACAAAGGGTGAACTAAATGTTGTACTGTTGGAAACATTGATGGATAAACCCTTTTGTCCTTTTTTGGTGGTAACCATTAAAACACCGTTCGCAGCTTCTCTTCCATAAAGTGCTGCAGCAGCCGGCCCGCTCAATACGGAAATGGATTCGATATCATCGGGGTTAAAGTTGGAGATACCATCTCCTGTCTGTCCTGCCCCTGAGAAAGCGTCTGCCGGTTGATCACTCTGAAGAGATGGCAGAGGTATACCATCTACTACATATAAGGCATTATTATTACCAGCCAGTGATTTTGTTCCACGCATGACAACCCTGGACGAACCACCTACCCCGGTTGAACTACTGTTGATGGTTACGCCTGCTATTTTGCCTGACAAACTATTCACAAAATTGGCATCCGTGACCGAAGTTACTTCTTTCCCATCAATTTTTTGCACATCATAAGTTAGTGATTTATAATCCTTCTTAATACCAAGAGCAGTAACCACTACTTCTCCCAACGCTTTCACATCAGGTACCATACTTACGTTAATTGTACTTTTACCGGCCACCACAATTTTCTCGGATAGGTAACTGATGTATGTAAATACAAGGACAGCATTGTCATCAGGTACAACAATACTATATCTCCCGGTTGTATCCGAAATAACCCCGGTGGAGGTACCTTCAACCATAATACTTACACCGGCAAGTGTACTGCCCGTGTTTGCATCAGTAACCATCCCGGTAACTGTCTTCTGCTGCAGCTTTTTAATTAATTCTTTGGTATCTTTACTCTTGGTTAACACAATATAATCCGATACCATATTATAATTGACGTTGGTACCGTTGAATATTGTGCTGAGAACATCCGATACGCTTTGGTTGGTAACACTAAGCGTTACTCTTTTTTCCGTATCGATTTCTTTTTTGTTATAAAAGAACAGATATGCAGTTTGCTTTTCGATTTTATCCAAAACATCTTCAATCGAACTGCTTTCAACTTTAATACTAACTTTAGCTTTTTGGGAATATACCCCGACCGCTAACATCTGCCCGACACTAATCAGCAATAGTAGTGTTGTTAGTTTCATAGTCAGCCATAGTTTATTACATGATTTTCCATGAGTAAAAATCATGGAAATACAAAGTTTTTCCATACATTTACATCGTTTTAGTTTGATATTAATAGACTTAAGTACTTATGTATCTGCTAAACGTTGCCGGGTGATGTTGGTAGCATCTCCCGGTTTTTTGTAGTTGTTTATGTTATCATGATTTTCAGGTATTGGTTTGACATCATTTATAAATTAGAATTTTATTTCCTGTTTGTTTGTATTGAAAGGCTTTGCTCTTTTTAACCACATCCAGAATAACTGATAGCGGGTCGCTGTAACGGAATTTACCCGTGAATCTGAAATTCATCAATTCCGGATAAGCAACATCAATATTTACTTCGTAATACCGTTCGAGTCGCTGAACGATGGATGAGAATAATTGATTGTTAAAAGAATATACCCCGTTAATCCATGTGGTATACTCCTCTGTTTCAACTTTTCGTATATTCCTTTCCCTGGAAAGGGTATCAAAGAGAAACTGTTCGCCCGGATTGAGTTCGAACGGCAGCGAATTTGCGTTATTCTCGGAAAGAATTACTTTACCTTGTATAAGGGTGGTCTCGAAAGTATTGCTGTTTTTATAGGCATACACATCGAATTGTGTGCCTAACACTTTAACCTGGTATTGAGGAGTATTTACTATGAATGGTGAATTTTCATTGTGCACCACATCAAAAAGAGCTTCGCCTACCAACTGAACCGTACGGTTATTTTTACCAAAGTGGTTGGGAAAGGAAAACCTGCTTTTTGCATTTAACCAAACTTTGCTTCCATCGCTTAAGGTCAGTAACACACGTTGTCCAATGGGAACATCTACAATATTTAAAACCGGTTTTTCTGTTCTTAATTTGTTTGTTACAAACCATATACTGATACTTAACAGAACAATTAAAACTGCTGCAATGCTGGTAAATTGAATAATCCTTCTTCTGGAGGTTCCTCTTATTGTTAAAGTTTTCTCTTCATCAATGATGGTTTCCGGTGTATTGAGCAATAACATGTCCCATAATTTTCTTTCCTGAAGAAATTCTTTTCTGTTTTCCTCACTTTCCTCTATCCAATCAAGAAGTGCCTTCTCCTCTTGCTCCGAAAGCCTCCCGGTAAAATACCTTATAAATAAATCTTTGTTCATATTCATGCCTCTTATAGTAATAACAATTAACAGGTAAAGCAACCCCAGGTCAGTTTCTAAAATTTTTCTAAATATTATCTTAACATGGTAAACATCATCACAATAAAGAGTAGATAATCCTTCAGGCTTTCGCGGAGGGATTTTAATGCTCTAGTGATATGGAATTCAACTGCTTTTACCGAAATATTCAACCGGGATGCAATTTCCTTATTACTTAATCCATCGAGGCGACTCAGCGTAATAACATTCCTGCATTGATTTGGAAGGGAACTTAAGGTTTCGTGAATGATCCTTTGTACGTCGGAATGAAACATTTGCTCAGGATCGAGAGCCATTAATGTTGCACAACGAAGTTCAAGTTCGCGCTCCGCCTGGCTCTGAATTTTTTCTTTCACTTTTGCCCCAATACTTAAACGATGGAGATGATTTAAGGCCTTATTTTTAACAATGGTTAGTAAATAAGCAGGTAGATTTATTTCAGGTTCAATTTTCTCCCGATTTTCCCAAAGTCCCATGAATGTGTCCTGCACAATGTTTCCTGCAACAAAATCGTCTCTCAGATACGAGTTTGCAAAGTTAAACATACGTGCGTAGTAGATCCGATAGAAGTAGTTAAAAGCGTTAGTATCACCTTTTATTAAATCATAAATCAGTGATTTATGGTCTTTATCCATATTGTTCTGATGACCTTCTGAATTTTAAAATTAGTAAGATTTCCAGACTTTCCAACACTTGAGCTTATTTGATACTGGCTTTCATGGAATATATCCTAACGTGTTCTATGACCAAATCTGCTAAAATGATTTTTATTGGTGTTATTCTGCCCCGAAAACATTTTTTGATTAGCTAATCGTTGTGATTCTGCAAATTTCTTTGCAGTACGAGTTTTCGGAGTTTCTGCACTACCGGCTTGGCTTCAGTGTTTATTTGCGCAATACTTTATTCATGAAATTGACCATGTAGTCTACGGTTGAATCTACCCATGGATGTAATAACCAAAAGGGATGCACTTTTACATCAAACTTATGAACTTCGGTATAAATATTCCATTCTTTCATCATACCGATGAGTTCGTCCTGTCCGGCATGGAACCTCGAAAAACCACTGTTTATAAAAAGCATGGGAACAGATTTTTCATTCGCCCAGAAGATAGACGAAGCCTCTTTCCAGATTTCCGGTTTTTCGGTAAAAGTACCTCCCAGCCATTCTACATCCGGAGAATTCGGTTTTCTGTTTAAATTAAGTGATGCCGGTGCCATAAAGTCCAGCACACCATCGATATCGATAATGGCTTGAACGGCACTGGAGTAATCACTGTTGCCCTGGTTACCTTCAAATTTGGAGATACCATTGGTCATTCCAATTAAAGAAGCTAACTGGCCACCTGCCGAACAACCCGAAATGGCAATATGATCAGCATCGATATTATATTTTTCGGCATTGGCGCGCACCCAGCGAATGGCTGCCTTAATATTATAGACAGCCGCAGGATATTTGGCCTCAAGTGATAACTGATACTCTACAGCCACCGTTACAAATCCTCTGGCGGCTATCATTTCGGCTATGGGAACCTGCATCCGTTTGGTACCCGATCTCCATCCTCCGCCGTGTATCATAATCAGGGCAGGATATTTTCCGGGTTTTCCGGGTCGGAATAAATCAAGGTGTAAATCGCGGTTGCCATAAGGCGTATTGGGGAGTGTGGTATACATAATATCGCGGTGGGCAATGACACCGTCAGGCAAACTATCCTTAGCAATGGAAACAAACGGATAATTTTTCTTCGTCTGGTTATATACCGTATATACGGAGTAAGTAGTATCCCTGGGTATTGGTGGATATTGTTCATTGGATTGACCGAATGAATTGACCCATGCTACCGTAAAGAGTGAACCATAAAAAATGCCTTTGATATTCATGTATTGTGAAAGTTTTTGTTCGAATTTTTCCGGAAGATACAAAGAACGATCCGGATTCTATTCTGCAAAAATGTCAGTTTCTTTTAAGAAACCATCCTTTACAACCGTATTTCTTATGTTTGCAATATCAACACTAATTGGTTCAATTAATATGGATGGAACATCCTTATATCCATTATATATTTTCTGATTTGTTTCAATTTTCTCGTTTCTTAAATATTTTATTGCAATTTCTGCAGCTAACTCAGCTTCTTTTTTTAATGGCTTATAAACCGTCATACTTTGTTTTCCCTTTGCTATATACTTACAAGATAGAAGTTCGGCATTTTGCCCGGTAATAATGGGTTGATACTTACTTTCATTTTCTTCCAATGCTTTTATCGCTCCTCTTGACATTCCATCGTATGCTGAAATTATTGCATCAGGCGTTTCCGTACTAAGATTTAAATATTTCTTTGTTTCCATGTAGGCATTATCTCCGGACCAATCTTCAATAAAACTATTATATTTAATGCTAACATCTCCGGACTTTACCAGAGGACCTATTACTTTAGATATACCTTCATTAACCCAAATTGCATTTTGATCATTTTTGTCGCCGTTCAAAATTATATATTTCCCTTTGGGCTTCATTTTAATTACATAATTGGCAATGAGTTCTCCTACTTTAACATTATCAAAAGAAAGATAATAATCCAGGTCACAATTAGCAATAATCCTTTCATAGGCAATAACTTTAATACTCTGCTTATGTGCCATTCTTATGATCTCGGCAGCTGTATTTTTATTTACAGCCATAACTATCAGCATCTTCACGCCCTGTTTTATCAGATTCTTAGCCTGGTTAATCTGAAGTTGATCATTAAATTGAGCATCCGTAACGATTGGTTCGTAACCTAATTCTTTAACTTTCGAAACAAAGAAATTACGTTCAATAGTGGCCCTCTCGTCTACAAAATTTGGCAGTAAGAAGCCAATTTTAGGGCTCTCTGATTTGCATGAAGTTGCTATTAAACAAGAAATGATAAAAAACCGAAATATTAATTTTCTCCAATTCATAAATAAAGATTTATTGACAATTAGTAATACTGCTGAAAAGATTTAAGTTAAAATATTTTTTCAATAATATTACTGATTCTTTTCAGGATCCCAATTATCACTTCCACCCAGAACCTTTTTCAGGGAATATTCCAACGATTCCTTATCTGACATGGCACGAAGCCCGGCCCATTTGGCACGTTTACTCATGTCAGCACCTTTGCCCGAATTATTAAACTCATACAAATGAAGTTTATCGCTGGTAGAAGCATAATCCATACGCCAGGTAGTTGGCCATCCT
>DATBXH010000714.1:0-9712 GCA_036514375.1 Bacteroidales bacterium
CCCAACCCGCCGGAAAAATATGATTTCCTATGGCACATTCCAGGTAAACCACATTGGCATAAGGTCGCCACGGACGCCCCAAAAATACCTTATTAATACCCGTATCTGCGGTCAACACACAATTCCGGAAAACATATCCAAATTTATTTCCCTGAGGGGTTGAAGCTGCCGTGACAAAGGAATTCTTTTTGCTGTGCATATGACAATTCTCAAAAAGGGCAATACCGGAACCAAAAATGAAATCAGTGGTACCTTCAATGTAACAATCAACAAAATAACTCCTTCCTGCTGACTGAGTAAACAACGTATCCTGATTTCCTAAAAACCGGCAATTCCTGAAAATCGCTTTATCAGCACTGATCATCACAGCCACAGCCTGCCCGACACGTCCGGCTGAATTTTCAAATGTAATATTTTCTGCTATAAAACCATTTGCTTTAATAACAAAACTGTAAGATGTAGGCGTGTTAAGAGTATCACCATTAACCACTTTTTTGGAATAATCGTCATAAGTCAGCACGACTCCTTCAAGGCTTTCTCCAACAATAGTAACATTTTCTTTTGAGGCAGGAAGTACAAGTTTTTCCTTATAAACACCATTTTTAATAAAGATAACAAACCGTTTCGGGCTCTTATCCGGAGCTGCATTAAATGCTTCCTGAACTGTACGGAAATTACCGGTGCCATCCTGGGCTACGATGATATCCAACTCACTTGGAACTGCCCAAAGATCAGACACGATGAATAAGCAGGTAAGCTGCAATACAAACTTCTTTAAAAACATGTTAATCTCAAGATTAAAACATTACTTAGGTAAGCTGATAGACTATGACAAGAAAATAGCAATTTACAAACGTACTGTTAAATTTCTATTATTAAAATAGAGGATAACTCGCTGGTAAGCAAAGTATCCTCTTAAAAATGTGTTAACTTATTGTGCAGACCACCATCTTGGGTCGCCGGCAACTTTACGACCAACAAATGCCGCGTCCTTAAAGTTAAAATTACCGCTGGTTGGAGCAATAAATAAATCCGTAGACAAACCTGAATAGGCTGTTAAGCTACCAACAATTGAAAATGTTGTGGTTGCATTATTATCCTTATAATCAGCGGTTGCATAAGAACCTGAAATTTGTTTATTTGTGGCTGAGCTTACCCGTACTCCATCTGTATATGGACGTGGTGTACTTCCAAAAATACAATTTTGTATAATTACTCCATTGTTCACCGTATAAGTGGTAGTAGTGTTTGCATAATAATCTATCAGATAACGTATGGAAGATCCTGTACCAGAAGTAGCAATCTCGTTAAACGTGCAATTTTTAACCACAACAGAATTGGAGTTACCAGAACTATGAAGTACCAAGGATCCAGCAAAATTGTAAATTGTACTATTTGTAAAACTAATATTATTGATAACACAACCTGCAACATTGTTATTCACAATTGCATATACACTTGAATAACCAATATCAAATATTTTACAGTTATCGACTAACAGACTTCCGATGGTTTTTATTGGTGCATCCTTCAAACGAACAGGAGTATTTCCTATGTCACGAATAATACAATTTTTAAAGCTTAATTCATTTAAATTAATAGCAGTGCTTTGATTGAAAAGATATCCGATTTTTGTTCCACCATTAATATTATCGACATAACCAGAAAATGCAATATTTTCAAAGCGTATGTAATTCAACTGATTTGCATTATTGATATTAAGCATATTGGCAGTAGTTGAAGCTCCTGAAGTCATATAAACAGTCGAGACTGTATCTTTGTAAAGACCTCTCAGTTTTATATTTTGAGTAAAATTGGTTACAGCACTGCCTATTCCATAATTGCCAGGCGTTAAGATAACAACCGAACTATCTTTGGTAACTGAAGCTAAAGCAGTTGAAAGATTATCTCCCGGGCGTACCCAGACATCACCTTCCAAGGTAAGGCTGACAGTTCCCCGAACAAATTGCCCGTTATAAATACTAACGGTGTAGGTTCCATTTGCTAAACCGGTACAGGCTTTTTTTCCACTCGCTACTTCTGTGCTGCTAATATCGAACGGAACGTCACTCTTCCCAGCAGACGAGAACACAAGTTTAGTCGCTGATGCCCCTGGAAGCCAGGAAATTTGTGATGCTCCTTGTTCAGTCATAAACGAAGAGAATCCATCAAATATATTTTCAGGTGGTGTTCTAAATGTAACCGTTTCATTGTATTTAGAATCTTTATTTGAATTTCTGGCATTAGCCTTAACCCTCGCAGAATAGAGGGTATTACCACCAAGCTCAACAACCAGAGTTGTCGTTTTTAGCGTATCTGTAATAATAATATTTTGAAACAATAAACTATCCTCGCTTATTTGAATAGTATAGGAAACAGCACTATCCACAGGTGCCCAGGTTATAGTAGCTACGGTCTTATTTGTCGTTACCTGAAAATTAGCAGGCCGAAATAAATATGGAATGGAGGAGAGAAAAGAATTGTCCTCTTTTTTACACGACATATATAAGGAGCTTATGAATAAGCAAATTATATAGATGATATATTTTGTTTTCATAATCATTAATTTTTGTTTTTTGGTTGTCAAATTCGATTAATTGCTATATCCATAATCATTTTTTAACATACCATTACTATTACTGATGATAATAGACATGATTGGGAGCAATTGACGTTTATCAGGATCTCCTAAATAAATGCTGTTGATCCATGTATCATTCAATCTTAGAATACCACTTGAAGTTGCATTCGTCCAGGTAACTTTCGTCCAATTACCCGTTGGGTCAGTAATTGTCTTATTATCCGTTTCTCCACGATTCAGCCCATAAAATATCAATCCGGACTCCCCATCAATCGGGTCTATCACATAAGGCTTGGTATAAATTGTATTAGGCACATCGGCGTATTCGCCTAATCCGTCACGCAGACGCTGCATCTTAGCTTTTGCTTCATCCATCTTAGTTTTCAGTTCACCCCAACGTTCCAGATCATATTTGCGAATGTTTTCGCCACAAAATTCAAAGGCACGTTCCTGTTTAATATTATCAAGTGTTAAATCAAGATCAACGCTTGACGGACTAGTAATTGGCTGCCCAAATGCCCGACGCCTTACCTGGTTAAAATACTCTTTACCATCTGTTCCTCCCAAATATAAATCTGCTTCTGCATACATCAAAAGGATATCTGCATAGCGTAGCACTATGGGAGATACCCCATCATCAGTACCGGTAATTTTTACTTTACACCATTCTGCCCTCCATTTACCAAGCTGAAGATTCGTTACATTCGCAACAACTTGCGAAATAACCCCACTTACAGGTTGTACCGTATATGGGGCAACTGTAATGTTCTTTCTTGTATCGGCATCGTTAAAATCATAATAAAAACTTGGCATCACCATCACACTGCCGCCCATCGATGATGTGGTAACATATTTGTTATCCTGGGCACGCTTTAATCCAAACCAATACACCATACGACCACGAACACCTATGTTATAAGGCAGTTCAAAAATTGCCTCGCGCCCCTGAGTTTCTATATCCTGGCATTGCTGATAAAAAATATTTTTAAAAGACGGGTCCAGCGAATATCTTCCATCCGTGATAATTGCCTTGCACTCATCTCTGGCAATCGTATATAACTCTTTCCTACGGTTCTCGTCTGAGTAATTATAAGTAATTTCAGGATCGCCGGTTGTTGTGGGATGCATGGCATAACCGGCAGCAGATAAGCAAATGCGTGCCCTCAGACCACGTACGGCATCTTTACTTAACCTTTTTACCGTATTCGTTTGATCTGTTCCGGCAGCAAACATTAAATTTTCAGCTTCGCCCAGATCTGCAATGATTTGGTCATAGATTTCTGTTCTTTGTGTCTTTGCTAAATATAAATTATCCGCACTTACCGGATTGATACGAAATGGAACATCTCCCCACCATTTAATCAGATCATAATAGAAAAAAGCTCGTAAAGCAAGAGCTTCACCCAAATAATCACCCATAACCGATCCCTGTTCAGGATTTCCATATTTACGAATGCCTGAAATAACCAAATTCGAACGTTCTATTCCCGAATATATTTCACTCCACGGGTTTGCCGCATCAGCATTATTATATCCGTCACCCAAATCAGAATTGGTGGAATATAAAGGAATAAGGTCATCCGATTTTACAGATATAATAGGTGTTTGTCCCGAAGCTCCCGGCCGGTACTCAATATCCGTATTAATCCCCATGTGCAGCCACAACCGGTTACGATACGAGTTGTTTTCTCCAAATGTATTATAAATAGTCATAATAGCACCCCGGGTATAGTTCGGGTCACTGAAGATTACATCATCAGTTAATGATGATTGTGATTTTACCTCCAAATAATCTTTGCAAGAGGAAAATACCAGCATTAATCCTATAATATATATTAAATATTTCATTTTCAGTTCGTATTAAAATGTTAAGTTAACACCAAAATTATAAGAACGGCTTTTAGGATAAGCAGAATAATCAACCCCTGGCGTTAAAGGTGTGCTTCTTCGTGTATCCACTTCAGGATCAAAACCGGAATAATTCGTCCAAACAAAGAGATTATATGCAGATATGAAGAATCGTAATTGCTTAACATAAACCTTTGACATCCATTTTTGGGGGAGCGTATATCCGATGGTTAAATTATTTAAACGAAGGAAGCTTCCATCCTCAACAGCCCAGGAATGAAATACATATTTTGATAAACCGGGAGACCATATTTTAGCATTTGCATTTAATGAAGCGAGTTGCGTAGGGTCAGTAACCCTGTTACCTGTTGCAGGATCTATATTTGTCCAGCGATTCGACGAATTCATGATGTTCAGCATATTACGGTAAGTATACTTATTAGCCGTCGTGAATTCAATTTTATTCGCATTATAAATATTATTACCATACACCCAGTTAAAGTTTGCAGTCATATCAAAACCTTTAAAATAAGCTGAAAGAGCAAAACCTCCGGTGTGTTTGGGTGTCGCATCACCAATAATAATGCGGTCCGATCCGTCAATTTTACCATCTCCGTTTATATCCTTCAATTTTAATGCACCTGGTCCCCATGAAGCGCCATCTATTCCTGAATTATCAGGAGTCTGGGCATTTGCATTGTTCAGGACCCAATTATTACCGTTCCATGAGAAATCATTAGTGGAGTACATTCCGACCGTTTTATAACCATACATCAACCCAACCGGTTTCCCAACAACCACCATATAATCGTTGGAAGCCTGAGCATCGCTTGTCCATGCTGAATTCGGGTTAATGGAAGCTAAACCGCCCAAATCTTCAACTTTGTTCCTGTTTAAACTAACATTGAAAGAAAAATTAAGACGGAAGTCCTTTCTTTCAATTATTACAGCGTCTAATGTGGCTTCAATACCTCTGTTTGAAGTTTTTCCGATATTACGTGTCTGAGTCGAATATCCGGAACCTGCTACCGGAAAATCAATCAGCAAATCGCGAACATTATTCTTGTAAAGTTCGAGACCGGCATTAATACGATTATTAAAAAAACCTAAATCCAAACCGACATTTGAAGTCACTGTAGTTTCCCATTTCAGATCACCGTTTGCCATTGTTTTACCGGCACTCCATACGGAAGATCCAAGCGATGATGGCAGATATGTTGTTGGATTGGAACTATAGACCTGTAAATAAGAAAGCGGAGGAATATTATTATTACCAGCCTCTCCGTAACTAAACCGAAGCTTAAGATTAGATAACCAACTCTTAAAGCCCTCCATAAATTTTTCATCTGAAATACGCCAGGCTGCAGCAGCAGACGGAAAATATCCCCACCTGTTGGTAGAAGCAAACTTACTCGATCCATCAGCACGCATGGTAGCCGTAACCAAATATCTCCCTTTAAAATCATAATTTAAACGTCCAAAAAATGAAAGCAAATTATCATCAGGCGTAAAAAAGTTATTTGAACTAACAGGAGTACCTTGCGAAGTAAATGACCAAGCCATATCTGAATTGAATTGGGTCGGATAAGCATCCATGATATTGGTCAGAGTATTATCTTTTTTCCCAAGAGTTTCCTCACCCGCCATTAATGTAAGACTGTGATCATTTAATTTAAATGAAGCAGTTAAAATATTAGCATTTCTTACTGAAGACTCTGTTTCGTTAATTAACTGTGCGGCTGGCTGGTTTTTAATCGGTGCATCACCGTTAGTAACATAATATGTTGTCAATCCATAGAAACGATTATTCACACTATTGGTATAATCCAATCCAACCTCAGATCTAAAAACCAACCACTTGTAAAGGTTTATCGAAACATCAGCCGCCATATTGTAATTCTTACGGCGCTGATAACGATCATTATCAGCGATAACCGTTGTAGGAGGATACAAGCTACTGGATGATTCAGGATCATCATCCGGTGCAGTCATATTTTTCAGTGGTATAGGTGTGAATATCACAGCATTCTTTAATCGTGAATCTGAAGTAGATTTCTCCGTACCGTTCACATCATTAGCCTGACTGCCCTCAATTTTTGTATCGGCATAACGAACTGACAAATTGAATTTTAACCATTTTACTGGATTCGTATTTAGTTTAAAATCCAAATTATCACGTGAAAAGTTTGAACCAAGCATGATTGCTTTATCATCTATGCGGTTATAAGTTGCTTTAAAAGATGATGTCTGGGTTCCACTACTGACAGTGATGTTATGGTTTTGCGTTGTCCCAGTCCGGCCAAATACAATATCCTGCCAGTCATTGCCACGCATACTTTTATAAAGATCAATATCAGCATAACTTCCAAAATAAGCCTCATATTGTGAGGTAACACTGTTCTGTAAAACAGCTTGCTCATACTGCCATTTGGCAAATTCATAAGGATTCAGTACATCTAATTTCTTTGTAACATTTTTTACTCCATAATATCCATTATAAGAAACGGTCAGTTTCCCTTCTTTGGATGATTTGGTGGTAACTATAATAACTCCGTTAGCACCACGTGCCCCATAAATAGCTGTAGATGAAGCGTCCTTTAAAACATCGACCGACTGTATATCCGTTGGAGGTATATCAGATATTTTATCAACCGGAAATCCATCCACAATATAAAGAGGTGTATTGTCCCTGGTAATCGATCCTCCACCTCTTACACGAATTTTAATATCCGCATCCGGCGAACCTTCGGTAGTTGTAACCTGAACGCCTGCTAATTTCCCGGTCAACGCTTCGGCAACCGATGAAACAGGAATGTCAGCAAGTTTTTCTCCTCCTATTGAGGATATCGGACCTGTCAAATCTCTTTTCTTGGCAGTTCCATAACCAATTACCACAACTTCATCCAATGTTTTAATATCTGCTACCAGTGACACATTGATTTCTGATTTTCCTCCTGCGACAATCTTCTCCGAATTATAGCCCACATAGGAAAAGACCAACACAGAATTTTCCGATGGCACTGAAATACTGAACTTACCATCGATGTCGGTTATTGTTCCGGATGACGTGCCTTCCAAAGCAACACTCACTCCCGGTAATGGCTCTCCTGTTTTTGCATCCGAAACCACCCCTTTAACTGTTGTTTGAGCATAAATGGATAAGTTTACAAACACCAAACACAAAACCATAAATACAATTCTCAGTAAAGAACCAACAGGCTTTTTACTTTTCTTGCTTAAAGATCTAATCATAATTTTAGTGAATTAATAGGTGAATAATTAGTTGTCGTTTCAATATTAAAATGAGTAGTTCGTAGCACTTAAGTGCTACAATACGTGTTTATTTCCGATAAATCGATTGATTATTTCGGGCAACAATAAGCCCATGATTAGCTTTAGGTTCAAATTAGGTATACTTTTCATAGTTCGTTAATAAAAATTCGTTTGATAGATTCTTCTCAGGTTTGACCCAAACAATACCAACCTGAATTAACTTCTCTGATGAAAGGAGGAGAGCCTGTTATCACGGCATAACTAGTCCAAAACAGTAAGGCGGCAATACCAAAACGATAGATGAGACTTTTGGTAAACATAAAACGTTGAATTTTTGAACTTTTCGTAATAACCTTCATTAAGTTAGATCAGCTAGTAAAAACAGCGGTTAAAAAAGTGTATCAATTAAAAAAACAACAGCAGCAATAAGCATCATTATTGCTAATATAATCAAAATTCTCAGTCTTTTTAGACGATAATGTAATGATTCCATGCGTAAATTTTGGAATTTATAGAATTTACGCAATTTATGCAGATTAAAAAATAAACAGGCTGCCAAATTTCCCAAACTACAGGGTTAACTTTCCCAACTCGTAAAATTTATATCATAATCAACGGGAATTCTTCCCATTTTTTAAAGATCATTGCGGATTAAACCTGAAAATAAATCCATAAATCACATCCAATCAAAACAAAAACCGCCAGACTGATTAGTCTCCTGCTAAGCATCTCACTACGTTTATTCTTTACGATAGAAAAATTAGAAGCTAATTCCCGAGTGTCAATCGATAGATTTTTTATGTTCCGGGGCAATTTATGAGTGTCACTTCACAATATTTCAATGTTTTATGCTAATTTATTAAGTCAGATATTCATTCACGAGTGTCAGATATATTTTCATTGATGTCCGGTGTTAATTCACGAGTGTCACATGTATTTTCATTGATGTCAGATGTTAATTCACGAGTGTCAGATCTATTTTCATTAATGTCCGGTATTAATTCACGAGTGTCGGATGTATTTTCACTGATGTCCGGTGTTAATTCACGAGTGTCACATGCCTATTATTGAGAGTGTCCAGAAAAGTGTGTATAATACCATGTGACGATTTTGGAGCTTATTGAAGAACTTTCTCATCGCTACGGCTCTCACGGGCGATAGCGATGAAAAAGTATTTAAATCCAACTGTTTTTAACAGAAGGTTACCGCCAGCGTGGATCTCCCGCAGAACTCTTTCCGGCAAAACTTTTATCAACAATAGTAAAATCGCCCTGTCCCGGATTTTTGAAAAGTGTGGTTGACGATCCGGAATAAGCAATGAGATTCGGTATTGGATAAGGACTTGTGGCAGTAAGCACATAATCGGAAGTATTATAGGAATTCAAACAATTTATTAGCGTGGTTGCACTTGCCCTGATTCCCTTAACCGCATTACTACCGGCATTATTCTTGCCCACTCCCAATATACAATTATTGACGGTAATACCCTGCGCTACCGAATAGGTATTGCAATCCACCAGGTAATTGCCTCCCAGCGGCGTTTCATTAAACGTACAATTCGTTAAGGTAATTGAATTCGAATTGGCTTTGGCACTTACTACAATCTTTTCGGCCTTGTAAACAGTACTGTTCTGCACAATGATGTCGTTGATGGAAGAAGTGGTATTATCCACTGTCACAAGTCCATAGTTGCCAATACTGTCGATAACACAATTATTCACCTTGTACGTTGAAATCAACGTTGTACCTGTCTGCAACCGGGTAAGGCCTCTTACAATCTGAATTCTGCACGATTCAAAATCTATTTTGCCAATGGTAGCGGAATTATGAACATTAAATATATATTTCGTTGTCGCATCGTTGGTGGCCAGTGCAACATCCATGAAAACAATAGAATCAATGGCACTGCCTGCCACTATATCGAAATTATTGGTAAGGAAAATGGTGGCTTGGCTATTGATAAAATCATAACCACTGATGAAAGTCACCGACTTGCTTAAAGAAAGAGCA
>DATBXH010000715.1:0-3432 GCA_036514375.1 Bacteroidales bacterium
TATAGAATTCGGTAACCAGCAAAGCCCGTTCATCAGAAATCTGATTTATAGCATTCAGGCTTTGTTCCCTAAGCTTTTTAATTCTTTCAGTCATCATGGTGTACTATATTTTAATACTGTTGTCCGAGAGAAGTGTCAGGACTAAAGTCCTTCAGAGTATTACATCCTGTAGAGGCTGTGTAAAAAGTGCTTCGTTGCGGCGTAATCTCCTGATTACGCCGACCGTATTACTTTGATATACAATCCGAAGCGCTGAGCGTAGTCTCCAGACTACGCTCGATTTCAGACTTTTTACACAGTCTCTATTTAAAACTTCAATTTACTTCGGGGCTAAAGTCCCGAAGTATAGTTCTATCTCGAACATTAATGATATTTTAAATATTTTTAGTGCTGTCTTTTGAATCCCTGATTTATCCGCCAATCTTTACTTTAAATCCTTTTCCTTCAAAAACTTTTTTTGCACCGGCTAGCTCCTCCTTTTTCAATGCTTTTACCCCAACCATGCGATTATTCACGCCAAATCGCTTGTATTTATGTTGTGCTGTGGTATGGTAGGGAAGCAAATCAACCTGTTCAACAGTACCATGAAACGATGTTAGAAGCAACGCAATTGTTTTCAGATCGTGAGTCGTGTCATTAAATCCCGGTATAACGGGTATTCTGATCCGAACCTTCTTTCCGGACCGAAGCAGGAATTCCAGATTATCCAGGATCAGATCATTAGACTGCCCGGTAGATGCTTCGTGCCTCAATGAATCATAATGTTTCAGATCGTACAGAAAAAGGTCGGTAAGCGAAAGGATATTGGAAAGAGTCTGCCTGGAAGTATGTCCGCATGTATCCACTGCCGTATGGAGGCCCTCTCTTTTACATTCTTTGAGTAATTCAAGCAAAAACTCAGGCTGTAAGGTAGGTTCTCCTCCCGAAAAGGTAACCCCTCCCCCGGATTCTTCCATGAAAACCCGGTCCTTCAGGATCATATCCATGATCTGGTCCACTGAAAATGCAATTCCAACGTCTTCTTTTTTGTTGAATTCGAATTCATCCAGTTTTATTTTTTTCACAGACTGGATGGGTTCAGCATCGATACCTTCAGGATTATGACACCAGAAACATCGTAGCGGACAGCCTTTCAGGAATACCGTTGTACGGATACCCGGACCGTCATGCACTGCAAACCGCTTTATATCAAAAACGATTCCCTGCATAGGAAATGAATAAAAGAATTAAGGAACAGACAGGAAAATGCAAAAAGAGAAGAATTCTCTTCTAAAGGAGAGGAACGACTATAAAATCCAGCATTCGTAAAGTCCTTTGCCGAATTTATGATAAAGGTTATTTTGGTATTTCTCGTTCGAAATCATAAGTCAAAAATAAACTTTTTTATAAAATTCTCTCCTCATACCTTGCAAAAAATGAAACCTAACTTTTATCAGTTTCATTTGACACATTCGGACGTATCTTTGTCCTGGTCCCATTAATTTACCCTATGAATAAATTTACCCTTTATGTCTGGATCTCCCTGGGTTCTTTTCTGATACTGACTAAACCCGTAAAAGGATTATCTCCTGATATGGCTAACGATGATACCGTAAAGATTACCTCCCCTCCTACACGCCTTAACCTTGATCCGTTTTATAAAAAATATATGGATGCTAACGGTATTCCAATTGTCAGTTCCTGGCGGGTACCCGATTCGGCCTTAAGGCAGGCCGGGAAGATTGTTGTCTATATGACCAAAGTATTGCCAACACCGGTATACCGGAAGCTACTGGAACATAAAGTCAGGGTTGCAGTCATGGCTCGTTACGAAGGGACAACCGACATCCCGGAACATAAATACCTGGCAAAAGATACTTCAGTAAACTGGGATGTACGTGCCCGTGGTTTAGGCGGTGATCTCGAACTGCCTTTAACCACCTGTGCTGAGGAGAATCTGCTTTGCTACCAGATTGACAAGTATCATGCGGAGGATATTCTCATCCATGAGTTTGCGCATACCATTCATCTGGTTGGGATCGTGCAGGTGGATACAACGATCAACACCAGGTTGCAGAAAGCACTTAACAATGCACTGGCTGCAGGGAAATGGAAGAACACATATGCAGCCACGAATATTGAGGAGTATTGGGCAGAAGGTGTTCAGGACTGGTTTAATGTAAATGCTGAAGTACTTGTGCCCGACGGCAAACATTGTTATGTAAATACCAGGAAGGAGCTTCAGGAATACGATCCGGGCCTGTTTGCCATATTAAAGGAATTCTTTCCTGAAACTACGGAATTGATTAGTTGTCATTCTATCCCTTATTAATTTAGTATATGAGTCGGTTATCTGAGCTTTTACATCAACTGAAAGACAGAGAAGTAAATGGTTATTTCACTTCGTCTGTTTCAAATATTACATATTTAACTGGTTTTACAGGCGATTCATCAAGGTTATTTGTTTCCCCGAAACGGTGTGTTCTCATGACCGATGCACGCTATGTGGAACAGGCCCGTATGGAATGTCCGTCCGAGGTTGAAGTGTTTCAATGGATAGATAATAAGCGTTATGCAATCGAAACCTATCGCCACATTATGAATGTCGCTGATGTTCGAAAAATGGGGATTGAAGCTACGGTTCTTAGTCATGCAGAATATGAAACTTTAAAAAATTCTTTGGTAAAGACTGTATTGGTTTCCATTGACGGTACGGTTGAAAAGCTGAGACAGGAGAAGGATATGCACGAGATTGAAAATCTAAGGAAGGCATGCCTGATATCCGATAAGGCCCTGGAACAGACTATACCTTTTATCAGGGAAGGGGTGACGGAACTTGAATTAACTGCCCGTCTTGAATTTAATCTTAAAACCAATGGTGCCGAAAATCTTTCGTTCGACTCTCTAATCATTTCAGGAGCCCGAACATCGTTGCTTCACGGCAAGCCAAGTCAAAAGAAGCTGGAATACGGCGACCTGGTATTACTGGATTTTGGGGCGTTGTACCAGGGGTATCATGCTGATATAAGCCGTACGTTCATTTTAGGCAAACCCAGCGAACAGCAGAAAGAAATATACCATATCATTGAAAAAGCACAAATGGAAGGAGTTAAGTCACTCACTCCGGACATTTCCTCTCACACTACTGACCGGGCAGTCAGAAGCTTTATTCCTGAAAAATATATTGCATTCTATTACCCGGGTCTGGGCCATGGCGTTGGTCTGGAATTACACGAAGAACCGTTTCTGGGTCAGAATTATAACGAATACATGCTTAAAAAGAACATGACCATCACGATTGAGCCCGGCATCTATATCCCGGGATGGGGAGGTATTCGTATTGAAGATACCGTGCTAATCACTGAACATGGTCCGGAATCATTAACAAGGTTTCCGCGGGAACTTACGGTATTGTAAAATTCCTGCCATTGGGTAATACCCCTAGCTATCAAT
>DATBXH010000716.1:0-5472 GCA_036514375.1 Bacteroidales bacterium
ATCCATAGGCGCTTGGCTAGCAGGTTCGATGGTGGCTTCGGCAGAAACTTCAGCCTGAGTGCCGTTTATTTTTTTTAGCTTATAATTATTATCAATAAGCATTCCCAGTCCACCGGCAGATATGGTTATACGCGAATTCCAACTTTCGCCTACCGATACCTTTTTTCCGGGTAAATATGCGGTAATGGCTTCTATCATTCCCTTCAATGCATTTTCGCTGATCATCATTCCGATCTGTGCTTTAAGCATCGGGGCAGCTTGTCCCTGAATAGAATCAACATCTTTTAAAACATTGTCAATAATTGCCTTCAGATTGGAGATTTCGATAACATTACCTGTAAGCGCCAGTTTAACGTTAAATGTTTGGCTGCTCAACCTGTTAAGGATGCATCCAACCACCTCGGATGGATCCGTCGATTTGATGTTACCTGGTTTTGTGGAGTTCATATCCATTTTTGGCATGCTCACTTTGGTGGCAATGGTGTCGAACCGCAGCTCGGCAACGATAAAATCCTTGCCATTGCTAACAGGCTTTAGCGACAAAAAAGAGTAACTGCTAGTAACAGACTGCTGGGGTGCCCCGCCGAAGGTTACAGTTGTGTTCTGCTCTGTAGTGGACTTGATTTTGTACGTTTTGTTCATATCAAGGTTTAGCGAAAGATTGGCGGAACTCTGTGCCATCAGCGATACACTAAACACGATTGCAATTACTGTTGAAATTAGAGTTTTCATTTTTTTAACTGGTTAAGATTAAATAATAGTATAATTGATTAGATTAAATTCTTTGAGTTTCGGAGCGTATCATAAAACACATCTTTGTAAGTGTCACTGATAGGTAGTAACTGGCCGGCTATTTTTATCCGGTTCCGTTCGATGCTTTCAATTTTATTCAGTGACACGATGTACGATTTATGAATCCTGATGAACGCCGGCGTAGGTAATACATTTTCTATTTCCCGGAAATTCTGCAGGGTCATGATTTTATCGTGCGTAGTTACAATCATCTGGTAATCTTTCATTCCCTGGATATACAGGATATCCTCAATATTGATCCGTTCGATACAGTATTCCGTTTTAACAAAAATAATGTCGTTATGAACGTGAGGTGGAGGTACTGTTTTCGATTTCTGCTTTTCCATAACCTTATCAATAGCCTGTACAAAACGATCGAACGAATAAGGTTTGAGCAGATAATCCGTAACACTGAATTCATAGCCTTTAAGTGCATAACGGTCATATGCCGACACAATAATTACCTGTGGCCTCTCGGTTAGTGTTTCCAGGAATTGAATGCCGGTGAATTTGTACATCTGGATATCAAGAAATATGAGATCGACAGGATTTGTTTTTACAAAACCTATGGCATCAATCCCATTGTCGAAGGTCTGAATCAGCTTAAGAAACGGAAGTTCTCCGATGAATCCTGCCAGTTTCTCCATTGCCAGTGGTTCGTCTTCTATAATGATACAATTAATGGCCATTGAGTTGAATTTTTAAGGAAACATTAAAATGGCTATCGGTTTCTGTAATATTGAAAATGTGCCTGTCAGGATAGAGTAAATCGAGGCGTTTACCTACAACTTCAAGGCCGATTCCTCCAGTCTTTGTGTTGTTATTTTTATTCTCTTTGTCGAAACAATTTGTTGATTCAAAGATAAGTTCGTTATTGATAACTGCCAAATGAATAACAATGGCTTTCTCTACATCGAATTTGTTGCAGTATTTGAAGGCATTCTCGATAAACGGCAGAAACAACATGGGGGGTACCAGAATATTGCTGAAATCTCCCTTTAAACTAAGTTCAATCAGTTCGGGGTTTTTGGTACGTAATTTCTGAAGCGAAATATAATCCTTTATAAACTCCACTTCGGATACTAGACTGATTTTATCGGTATTGGAATCGTACAACATATACCTCATTTCCTGCGAAAGTTTAATGAGCAGTTCCGACGCCCGTTCAGGATCTTTACGGATAAGTGCATCGATATTATTGAGGGTGTTGAACAGGAAATGCGGATTAATTTGACTTCGGAGCATGTTCAGTTCAATCTTCAGATTTTTGCGTTCGAGTTCGTTCTGTTTCTCTTTGGTTTTAAAATATTCCAATATGGCTCGCGCACCCAAGCCTGTGCCCCCAAAGAACAGAATACCCATCAGACATCCTGAAATCTGTGAAAAACTGAAATGTCTGTTTATTAAAGCATTCACTCCAATCAGCAACAGTATGGAAGCTGCAATGATAAGAATGTTCCTGGGTGTGATTTTTTTTCGGAAAAGGAAATCGAAAAGAATAAAGTAGAAACTGTAAATGATTAAGACAAAATAGCCGAAGCTCATGATACAACGTTGCACAAGACGGGCAAGATTCAGATTCTTGTCTGCATCCTGCATAAACTTGTGAACTTCGGGCATATTCTGGTAAACATAAATTCCCCAGAAGCTGATAAATGTAATAAAGCTCAACAGAATAAAGTGAACAACAATAACTCGCAGTGTCTTCATTGGGTTTAAAACAACCGTGCAAAATTGAATCGATTACCAAACCTATGAAAATAAAATATACCAATTGTTAAAAATGGTCGACAAAATGGATGGAATAATAGGTATGATTTTGAATGAAATGCAAACTTTTTACGCCGGCTTACGTAATTAGTTGAAAATGAATTTTAATTGTCAGGTTAGGAATTGCTTTGTCAAAAACTGAAATAATCGTAATTCTTTTTTACCTTTACTTGACACAAAGCCGTTAGGATTTTCTTAAAACAAAAGCATTATTGCCTTGTTTTAGTGTATGTTTAACAGTCGATATATTATGTTTGCAGTATAGCAATTGGGTTACAACCAATAGCCTCTAAGTTGATTAACTAAACCTATGTCCATGAAATTTAATTTTTTGGAAGTTTTAATTGACTCTGAAAACGAATGCTACTATAAATCGCCCAAGCATGTGCGGGTTGCTATATTTGCAGGAGTATTAATGTACTCCCTGTTTGGCTTTCTGGATCTTTACATGATGCCCGAAACCTATAAGTATGCCTGGTTTATCAGATTTGGAGTGATAGCACCGGTAAGCGCAATATTTTTTGTTCTCACGTATACCTCCATATTCAATAAGTACGGAAGAATTATCCTGACATCATTGGTAGTAATCGCTCAATTGGGTATTGTATTTATGATGTACTTTTCCAGGAGTAGTGAAGGGGCGTACTGGGGATATTATGCAGGCCTCATTCTTGTTATTCTTTGGGCTGCACTGATATTTAGGCTGTCTATTCCGGAAGTTATCATCTCCTCTGTTTCCAATGTATTATTTTATAACCTGCTTGCTTTTGGGGTACAGCGTTTACAGATGAATCCAAAACACACGCTGGACTTTGCTTACCTGATAAACAATAATTTTTTCTTAATATCAACCTCTTTCCTGGCGATATTGGGCGCGTCTCAAATTAACAAATTTAAACGAAGGTTGCAGATCCATAACCAAATGCTAAGTGCCGAAAAGATTGAGTTGTATAAAGCAAAAAAGAAGGCTGAAGAAAGTGATAAGCTGAAGTCTGCTTTTCTGGCAAATATGTCCCATGAAATTCGATCACCGATGAATGCTATATTAGGATTTGGAGAGCTTTTAAGAGGATCGGATCTGACCCAGGAAAAAAGAAAAGAATATATCGACATTATTCAATCAAAAGGAAACCAGCTACTCCGTCTGATAAATGATATTATTGATCTGTCGAAGATCGAATCCGATACCATTGTCGTAAATCCCGAACCTTTTCAGCTGAATCAGTTGTTTGATGAATTATTGGTCACTTACAAACGGGTACTTAACCACGAAGAAAAGAACGAAACCATAAAGCTTTCGTTTCATAAAGGACTAACCGATACGAAGAGCTGGGTAAAGACCGATGCAACAAGACTGCGGCAAATTTTATCGAACCTGTTGGACAATGCAGTGAAATTTACTCCGAAAGGAGAAATTATAGCAGGATACGATCTGATTGAAAATAATATGCTGCAATTTTATGTTAGAGATACCGGAATAGGTATTCCAAAGGAAAAACAATCTGTTATTTTTGAGCGGTTCAGGCAGGTTAGCGATGATAGATCTTTGCAATATGGAGGAACAGGACTGGGATTAAGCATTGTTAAAAGTCTGGTTGAATTGTTGGGAGGAAAAATTTGGGTAACGTCTACTCAGGATATTGGCTCGCAATTTAATTTCACACTTCCATTTCAACCGTCTTTAAACGGAACCCATATTGATAAACCGATAACGGTAGCTAACATGAATGAATTGGACTGGCAGGGAAAAACTGTTTTGCTGGCCGAGGATGATGATGAGAATTATCTTTTTCTTGAAGAACTGATAAAAGTTACCGGCGTAACTATTCTTCGTGCCAGAGATGGCAAAGAAACTCTTGATATAGCACTTGGTTCAAGCGAAATCGATCTTATTTTGATGGATGTTAAAATGCCTAAATTGAATGGATATGAGGCAGCAAAACAAATTAAACGTGTCAAGAAAAATATTCCGATTATTGCCCAAACAGCCTATGCCATGGAGGAAGACAAAAACAGAGCCTTGGCTGCCCACTGCAATGATTATATTTCCAAGCCGATTGAAATAGATAAGTTACTTGTCTTACTGACTAAGTACCTAAACTAGCCCGATATATAGCGTAACATGTTTGTTTGAAATTTACCAGGATCCGAAATTCGCAAAAAAAATAGGTTAACGGCATTTATTGGACACTCCTTGACCTAAGGAGAAAATTTTTGCTAATTGTAAATGTCAAAACTTATTTAATCAGTTATTTGTAATATTTTTGTTTGGAAAATGTATCACGATCACGTTAGGTAAATAATCTGAATTGTAATGTGCTAATTAGCTATTGTTAGATATTTCTTTTTGCTCATCTTTTTTATTACTTTAAGCCATAATAAAATCAATTATAGTCTATAATAAATTCATACTTAAAATTTTAAACGATGAAGACTTTAGCTATTAGTAAAAACGCGGAAGCTGTTATCTCAATGATTGAAAAGCTTGGACCTGAAGCTTATGAGTATCAGGTCATCAATACCCTGGTAAATGGTATTACGGATGAAAATGAAGGGAAAGCTTTTCGCGATTTAATTATGCCTGTTCTGAATGGTGACACGCTGTATGGTTACACGTACCATAAACCTTTGGGATACGCCGGCGATTATATGTTAATTGAAAAGATGTATCAGAAGTATGTTTCGCCTGATCCCCGTTGGAGGAAATGGGATATTTATTATCACACCCATGAAGCAACCAAAGCAGTAAGAAACAGGAAAACGTATTTTGTTAAGCTAATGGAAGAATTATATTATCAGTCCAATAGACCTTTGGAGGTTTTGATCCTGGGGAGTGGACCGGCTACTGATGTTCATGAATTCTTTACACAGAATCCGAAGGCAGAAGTTACTTTCGATTGTTTGGATATC
>DATBXH010000717.1:0-3328 GCA_036514375.1 Bacteroidales bacterium
CAGGCGGAAATGGACTGGTGAGATTGATTTTCCCCCGTTCAACACATTCTTCGAGTTTTATTAATACTTCACTCATGACTGATCTTTAATTAAATTATAGTAAACCGGTCTTTACTTCTTCGAAAACTTCGATAAAAGAAAGATATCCAGCAATTTCATTTTTGTATAAAATAGATGATTTCTTGTATATTTCCGATATTGATGAATTACATCAGATGCTTTTTTTGTTTATTCTTATCTTTATCTGGTTAAAAAACTATCTTTTCGTCAAGCGTACTATGAAATGATAAAACTATATAAAATATGAAAAACTTAAAAAATAAATTTTGGCTAAGTCTGGGGATCTGTCTTTCTACCGTAATCACACTGAACGCCCAGGAAAAAAAAGATTCCGTAAGTGCGAAGCAGTACACCATAGACAATTGTGTAAACGAATTTTCGATAGACAAAACCGTCAAAACTGCAGTAGGTTACCAATATTGGTTTGCCGACCCCAATTTTATTGATGGTCGAACCCTCAAAATGAGCGTTGTTGCGCCACATTCAGCCACACATCCGCCGCATAAACACGCGGAGGATGAATTCTTCTTTGTACTTGAAGGAACTGCTGAATTCTACCTTGACGGAAAAACCAAAACTGCCGGACCATACACGAGCTTCTATTGCCCGTCTAACGTAATGCATGGCATTCGGAATGTAGGCGACACCGAGCTTAAATATCTGGTCATCAAAAAGTACGAAAAGAAGTAGGAACACATCATGATGACACCCAGACTTTTCAGATGATTCCCTGAGAGTTTCAGGATTTCCCCTGAAGGTTCCGGAGAGGTCTACGGAAGTTCTGTAGAGGTCTACGAAGATTCCGGGGAAGTCTACGAAGGTTTCGGGGAGCTCTACGAAACTTCCGGGGGCGTTTCCGGATTTCTAAAATTCTCCGAAAACGCTGCCCCAAAATTTTATCGAATAGTCCTAAGATTTAGTAACTACCTGCCTTTGGCGGAATATTTCCTGGCAGAAAGCAGAAAACCTGCGAGAAATATCACCGTCGTCCCAATCACAATGGTTAAATTGGAATGGAACGGGCTCCTGAAATGGATCCATATCCCTTTTGTAAAATAGACCGGTGACAAGCTCATCCAGAAAATGACCAGCACGCCGATGGTCACACCAATGATTGCATTGATATTGCGGGCTTTTTTTGCAAAATACCCCAACAGGAACAGACCCAGCATTCCACCGCTGAAGATAGATGCCAAAGCCCACCATGCATCAAGAGCACTTTGAACTTTAATCATGGCCAAAGCGATTAATATTCCTAAAATCCCAAACACCAAGGAAGATATGTACAGAACCGACATCGAAGATTTTTCGGAAGGAGTCGGATTAAAATACCGTTTGTAATAATCGGAAAGTACAATGGTAGCCGTACTGTTAACACTGGTTGATACCGTACTCATCCCTGCTGCAAATATAGAAGCGATCAATAAACCGGTAATCCCCACAGGAAGCCCATTAACAATGTAATATGGAAAGACTTTGTCGGCCATGGCAGCACCTTTCAGATTTTCGGGCAATAGATCAGGCCTGGCTGTATAATAAGCAAACAGAGCTGTCCCGATAAAGAAAAACATAAAAGAAACAGGGATATACAGCAACGAGCCGAATAACGCAGAGGATTTGGCTTCGCGCTCAGTTTCAGTAGTCATATAGCGCTGCACGTAATTTTGATCGATACCATAGTTCTGAAGATTGATAAACAACCCATACACAAGAATAACCCAGAAAGTAGACTGCGAAAGACTTCCGCTAAAGCTGCCCAAGCTGAATTTATGATGTTCCATAGCTATTCGGAACATCTGACCCGGACCTTCGGGCATCGAAAACAGAAGAATAAGTGCACATGTTAGCGCTCCTCCAATCAATACAATGCCTTGAATTGCATCCGTCCATATTACCGCCTGGATACCTCCCAGCATGGAATAAATAATAACGCAAATCCCGGTAACAATGATAATCAGTCCGATATTCCAACCAAAAAGTGCGTTCAACGGAAGCGCCAGCAGGTAAAGGATAGAACCTGTACGCATCAGTTGCGTTAGAATATAACAAATTGAGGCGTATATTCTTGCCCATGGCCCGAAGCGGTTTTCGAGATAAGTATAAGCAGAGATACTGTTTATATTCCGGTATAACGGAATGAAGAACTTAATGGCCATGTATGAGGCAACAGGTATGGACAGACTGAATACAAAGGCATTCCAGTCCGACTGATATGCTTTGCCGGGTAAAGCCAGGAAACTGATACTGCTCACAAACGTTGCAAATATCGACATCCCTACAACCCAGGCCGGTAGTTTTCCCCCGCCGGAAGTATATTTGTCGGCACTCCGGTTCTTAAAGAAAAAGCTGGCACCAAAGAGAACAATACCAGCCATGTAGACCAAAAAGACAATTAAATCGATGATAGGTAATTTCATTAATCTAAGATTATAAGGTTTTGTAGAGGCTGTATAGAAACTAAGAAATTGAGCGTAGTCTGGAGACTACGCTCAGCGCTCCGCCCTGTAGTACAAAGCAGTACGCTTGGCGTAATCTCCAGATTACGCCGCATCTATGACTTTTTATACAGCCTCTTTCGCGAAGCAATTATTTTAGTTTTATTCCCATTTCCAGAGCCTCCAGGCTTTTACGGATTTTAGTCCGTTCTTCTTCCTTAAAATGATGGAACGGATCGGCCAGGTAATCGCTACAAATTCCCATCAAGGACAATGCACATTTTAACCCTTTCAGATAGCTTGATCCAAACCGCCCTACAGTATAAATGGTAGAACTGATTTGCAGGATTTTATCCTGAAGCGGTTTAAGGCTTACCAAATCCCTTGCAGCCGCTGCTTTGTACATGTCCACATACAACTTTGGAAACATATTGGCGCCACCATTTACACCACCGTGTGCACCCAGGAGAACAGCCTCAGCGGTAATCTCTTCAGGTCCCATAAAAAGTTCAAAGTCGGGTTTATCACGCATAGCATACTGTACCAGCCGGAAGTAAACAGCATTGGCCGAGCTGTCTTTTAATCCAATGACCTTGGGCATATCCGAAATCTTCCTAACAGTGTTCGGATCGATCATCACTTTGGTATGTACAGGCATATTGTATAAATACAGCGGCAAAGGAAGTTTAGGTACCAGGTGCTCGTAATATTCAATCAGTTCCGGTTGACCTGTGGCGTAATAATACGGTGGAGCCGATACAACGGCAGATGCACCGGCGTCGGCAGCCTTGTTGGCAAGGTTAACGCTTTCAATAAGTGAGGTATCTGTTATT
>DATBXH010000718.1:0-6917 GCA_036514375.1 Bacteroidales bacterium
GTTTTGCGATTAGATCATCCGAAAAATATCTCATGTAATCGACCCGTTGATACCATTTGTCGGATAGAGCACCAGCCACAAAAACCGATAATTTATTCATGGTATATTCTGCCTGGCCAAAAGTTCCATACCAATTTACATGGCCATCGTCATGATAACCTACTTCGTCGCCCAAACCGGCTACTTTATTCGGGTTATTGACATCCCCATTGGAAGCACTGATCTTGTCAATAAAGAATTGTCCACCCAACAGATCATAAACGGTCTGATAGTGTTTACCAATATAAGTCCTGACATCCACGCCGCCTGTCAGGGTCAGGTTGTTCCTGGTATGGGTGAGGGTTGATAAAATGCCGTACCAGGAATGATCGTTTCTGGAATCTTTCACAATATTACTGGAACCTAATGTGCCCAGCGCAGCATTATCCGCATCAAGCTTGGTAAAGTTGATAAGTCCGTCATTGGTACGATAGCTTACCGATATCGGCGAAGTAGCCAGCCCTGTGCCACCGCCTGTGCCAATAGAAGCATAGAGGGAAGTGGAGAGTGATGTATTTTCATTGATTGTCCAATAATGATTGAGACTGGCCTGTGGTTTGTGAAAATGATTCTTCTTTACGTTGAAGATTTGTCCGTCTTTATATCCCCATTGATCGTTGTAGGTGATACTATTGTATTTTTCGTACTGCGAAAATGTGATTTGATAAGATCGCTGGTTATGCCACTGTGGTGCACCAAACAATGTAAAAGCGATAGTGTGTTTAGCGTTTATTTTTTTCGACAGGTTAAAGAAATACGAATAGGCTTCGTATTGGGTAGCATCTGCATAACCATTACCGGTATTTTTTGTAAACATAACGGTGGATGCCCAGTTATTTTTTGATAAGCCGGTAGATAACATAGCTCCGTATTTAATCATATTGTCGTTACCAATAGTGGTAAATACATCACCGCCACTTTTAGCATCTGTTGTTTGGGTAATAATGTTAATGGTACCGCCCACCGAAGGAACAGCAGCTTTGGCAGCCCCAAGTCCACGCTGTACCTGTACATTTCGGGTAACATCAGCCAAACCGGCCCAGTTGCTCCAGTAAACCCATCCGTTTTCCATGTCGTTAACAGGGATACCATTGATCATGACAGCTACGTGGGGGGAATCAAAACCTCTGATATTGATACGTGAATCACCAAAGGCTCCGCCCTGCTTGGTAGCATATACACCGGGTGTTTGTGACATAATTTCCGGAAATTCGTCATTTCCCAGTTTATCTTCGATATACGACTGTGAAATGGATGAAACGGCAACGGGCGTTTTCCGGTCCACAGCCATGGAAGCTATTACCATTACTTCATCCAATCCGACAGAGGAGTTTTCCAATGTAATGGGAGGGACGTCCACATTTTCACCTTTCACCTGAACATCAATTTCTTTGGTTGAATAGCCCATTAGAGTGATAACTAATTTCTGGTCTCCAGCGGCATCGGTTTTTAGCGAAAAATCGCCATCAAGGCCTGCAGCTGTACCATTTGAAGTTCCTTTTACTACAATTGTCGCACCAGCCAATGGTTCATTGGATTTGCTATCGACAATTTTTCCTTTGAGTAACGTTTGTCCATACCCTGCCAGGGCTATGAAACAAAATAATAATACAAGTGTACTTTTCATCATAGGTTTTTAAGTTTGATCTATTGACGACGAAAGTATACCTGCACTGTTAACTGAAACGAAGTCCTGTCTTAAAAAACTATTAAATACTTGAGCAGAACAAAAGTTTTACTGAAATGGATTTCAATTGATTGGTAAAACGCAACAAGTTCGATTAAGAAAACCTAAAGATTAACTTTAGGCAAATGTAATATGGGAAAATGAAATTGATAGCAATCAGGACAATCAGGAAGGTGAACAAGATAAATCGGAAACCGGGAATCGAAAATTTTGCAAACAGAGGGCAATGTATTAATAAAATGGTCGGGCACCGGATTCATTCCACAGTGATTGTCAATGTGGAATGCGCAATCGAGCAAAACAGAGCCTATGAATTATGAATCCAAGCAGAATCCATAATTGTTGTTATCTACATCGAGCAGCAAATTCAACTGGCGAATTTTATACATGAATGAATAATCAGGGATCAGTTCATCCGTATTAATTCTTTCCTGTTCTTTGTTTTCAGATGCTTCCACTACTAATAATTCGTCTTTCATAAATTTAATTTTATTATTTACGCAAGTAAATTTATGATCAGTATGTTAAATGAATATTATGCCGGGATTAATTGTGTGGTAAACGGATTATTGTACTTATTTTCAATTGTTTATTTTATTAACAGGTTTTGCACATCTTAGCCTGAAAGCAATGAACGAGACGATGAGAGTATTCTATTTGCTTATTTTAGTAGGGACAAAGTACCTCAGATGTTCTCTTTACGAAATCAAAAACATAAAAGCCGGTTTATTGCAGAGTGTTGAAATATCAGGAAGCAAATCCTGGCCTCCCGGTTAACATGATAACCTATTTGGTTGAAGCGTTAAGGATTTTTCGAAACTTTAATCTTATTTTTTTCTCAACTCTTCGCATTTCTTTCATCCCTGATCGCATTTTTTCAATATTTAACGCATTTTTTTTACATCAGATTGCATTTTTTTACTGTCAGATCGAATTTTTTTCCTCTCTGATGCATTTTTTTTACATCTGATGTCATCTTTTTTGGTTTTGACATCATCTTTTTTTGTTTTGATGCATTTTTTTCGGATTTGATCGTATCTTTTTTACTTCTGAGCAGATTTTTTTCTCATTTGGCACAACTTTTTTACTTTTTGATGCCTTTTATGTTTTATCCGGCAAAATTTGCAGGATCATTGTCATTACAGATAAAGGGTTACCGGATCCAACGTAATTCTTTAACGAAAGTAATTTTATGAAAAAGGGCGGAACCTCACGGTAGCGCCCTGCCTATTAATAAGAAAAAACAATGCACCAGTTGGTACGGTAATTTTTAACCCTTCAATTCATAACTTTGATAACAGGTTTGCGTTTTGTAAGTTTTATATGTTGATAAAAACTGAAAGCTATTTCAGAGGCTAAATTAACGTAAGATGATTTGGATTTTATGAAAAACAGGTTATGATTCTGTTAAAATTTATTACGAAATATTTAAGGCGAATTTAAGCCCGGCTTAATTTTTAGTTCATATGCTCCCGTTATTTTCCGTTTTTATAACCTAAAGCCTTAGCTCTCCTCATGTTGATGGATGCTTAAATATAATTTTTTGTAATTCAGTAATATGTGGTTACTACTGCTTCTAAAAACATTTCATATGACAATTAAATTTGCTTCTTTTCTTTTGTTTCTTGCCTTATCGTACCAGTTTTGTTTTTCTCAGGCAAAGGATGATAAGCCTTACCTTGTAGTTTTATCTATGGATGGATTCCGATGGGATTACCCGGATTCATTTCCAACACCCAATCTTCATCGCATGGCAAACCAGGGAATCAAAGCCAGGTCAATCATTCCTTCGTTTCCAACCGTTACTTTTCCTAATCATTACACGCTGGCTACAGGGCTTTATCCTGATCATCATGGAATCGTACATAATAATTTTTACGATCCTGCACTTCTTCTGACATATAAGCTTGGCGATCGCGAAACAGTGGAAGACGGAAGATTTTACGGAGGAGAACCTATCTGGATAACAGCAGAGAAACAACATATGAAATCTGCCAGTTTTTATTGGGTAGGCAGCGAAGCATCCGGCATTCATCCAACTTACTGGAAAGCATATGATAAAAGAATAACCTTCGAGCAGCGGATAGATACGGTCATTCATTGGTTAAGCCTGCCTGAAGCGCTCAGGCCACATCTTATCATGTTTTATTTTGATCAGCCCGACCATGTAGGCCACAGCAAAGGCCCTTTTGCAACGGAAACCAGAAGTATGGTGATGTACCTCGATAGTCTTGTTGGTGTGTTCATGGGCAAAGTCCGGAAACTTCCTGTTGGAAAAGAGGTTAATTTTATTGCAACTTCTGATCATGGTATGAGTTATGTTACTGACAAGAAGGAAATTATTATTGATAGCTATATTCATCCGGATTGGTTTGCGCATGTTAACGGAGGAAATCCGGTCTATTTTATAGATCCTAAGCCTGATTATGCTGATAGTATCATCCGTAAGCTCTCAGGTATTCCACATCTTTCCGTATGGAGAAAAAATGAGGTTCCACAGCGTTTGCATTTTGGGACCAATCCACGGATCGGACAGCTTGTTTTGTTAGCAGACAGTTCGTACAGTATTAGTTTACGGAGATACAAAATGGAAGAAGAAGGGGCGCATGGGTATGACAACCGGAATACCGATATGCATGCCATATTCTACGCTATGGGACCCGCTTTTAAGATTGACTATTCAGCCCCATCATTCCCGAATGTGGACCTTTATTCTCTTATGGCTTATATTCTTGGTCTTGATCCTGCGAAGACAGATGGCAATCTCGATGATGTCAGGGGAATGTTGAAATGATTAAAGTCAACAGACGACGGACCACAGACGACAGATGGTAAACCACAGACCATAGTCGACGGACCACAGTCGACCGTCGACCGTGGTCTGTCGACTTTATTATGCCTCATTAAATTTATAACCGACTGACCGGATGGTTTCGATCAAGTTCTCGTACTTTCCCAGTTTCTTGCGCAGACCGACAATCTTAACGTCAACGGACCTGTCTGTCACATAATAGTCGTTACCAAATCCGTTTTCAATAATCTGATTACGGGTAAATACCTTACCCGGCTTGGATGCCAGAAGCTCGAGCAACCGGAATTCTGAAAAAGTAAGGTTTAGTTTCTGGCCATCCAGCATTACCGTGTGGTTATCCTGGTCGATAAGCAAACCGTTTACCTTTATTTTACGGGTTTCATTTTTTGTATCCGACGCAAAGGGAATATATTCAGTATGATTTATCATGAATGGTGTATCGTTCTTCCTTAAGTATTTCTTGATACGGACCAGCAATTCTTTTACCCTGAAGGGTTTGGTTAAATAGTCGTCCGCACCAATTTCCAGCGCAGTAACCACATCCGTTTCTTCACTTTTACAAGTAATCATGATGATGGGGATGTGCGAAGTTTCCTGATTCATTTTTAGTGTTTTACATACATCCAAACCGTCCATTTCGGGCATCAGCCAATCCGTTAAAAGCAGGTCAGGTGGATTTATCCTAATATGTTGCAAGGCTTCCAAAGGGTTTTCAAAGGCTTTTACCGAATATCCTTCTTTGGTGAGATTATATGAAAGAAATTCCCTGATATCAAACTCGTCCTCGATGATTAGTATTCGTTTTCCGTTTACCATATCCGTTTGTTTTTTGTCAAAGGTAGAGTGGCAAATTATCTTTAGAGTGAAGGTTGTCTTAAGATTACATTAAAACATATTTGTAACAAAAATCGAATTCTTATTTAACAAAGCCTTAACAATCCGGCTGTAGCTTTGAAAGATAAAAACCGTCAAATTGACTGATGTTTACTAAACTTTTAAAGTTATGATGAGGACAACCAAATTTTTATGCTTTATTCTCTTTTTTGTACTTTGTTTACCTGTGGTAATGGCTCAGAAACCGCTCCAAACCCAAAATGTTATTTTGGTGACCTATGATGGATTGCGCTGGCAGGAAGTCTTTTCAGGAGCAGATAAAACACTTATTAACGACACAAAATTTGTATCCGATACCAGTCATTTGAATTCCATGTTCTGGAAAGATAATTCCAATGAACGGCGCAATATACTTATGCCTTTCCTGTGGAGTACTGTGGCCAGGCAAGGTCAGATTTACGGAAACCGAAAATATCAGAACAAAGTGAATACCACCAACATGTTCTGGTTTTCTTATCCCGGGTATAACGAAATACTAACGGGGATCAGAAATGATAAAGCAATATTCACCAATCGGAAGACGCCTAATCCCAATGTTACGGTTCTCGAATACTTAAATTCACTGCCATCTTATCACAATAGGGTGGCAGTTTTTGGTTCATGGGATGTGTTTCCGTATATTCTTAACCGAAAACGCAGCGGTTTGTTTATTAATGCAGGTTACGAACCTATTCGGCACGAACATCTGAGTAGCCAGGAAATGTTACTTAACAGCCAGCAGAATCAATCGCTATCTCCATGGCCTTCAGTCAGGCCGGATGCCTTTACATTTCATTTTGCCATTGAGTATTTGAAGCAATTTGCACCCAGAGTGCTTGAAATATCTTTTGGTGAGACCGACGACATCGCCCATGACGGGAAGTATGACGGATATTTGGAGGCAATTAACAGAACGGACCGGTTTATTGAAGAGTTGTGGAATTACCTTCAATCTGATGATAACTACCGTAATAAAACGACTTTGATTATTACTACCGACCATGGTCGTGGACATCTTTTCCGGAACAGTTGGAAAAAGCACGGAAGAGGTACACCCGGATCCGGACAAACATGGTTTGCCGTACTAGGACCGGACACTGAACCTTTGGGTGAAATAAAAACTGCCGGACAGCTTTATCAGAATCAGCTTGCCCGCACACTTGCAACTTTCCTGAATGTTGATTTTAATCTTTATGTCAATTCAGGAAATGCCATCACTCAGGTTATTGGGAAGAAAACTCCCAAAGAAACAAACATGGTCGGGATGTTGACGAAATAGTATTTTGTATAATTTTCCGCAAGCCCGGACACTGAGGAATAATTAATGTAAAACCAATCCTCCGTTTGGTCATGGATAAGGGATTTAGCTAATCTTCCATATGTTTAACGGGAGATTAATCTTTTACCTTTTTTCTTACATTTGAATTATTTCCTTAAGATGAAGGTGAGGTTATATTGAATAAAAGATGGAAGGGCCGGTTTTGCGGATTATTGATTGGGTGGATG
>DATBXH010000719.1:0-2887 GCA_036514375.1 Bacteroidales bacterium
GACCTGAAATTATCATCTGTCACTTTTGGTGCCTGGGCAATCGGAGGATGGATGTGGGGTGGTGCCGACGAAAATGATGCACTGGAAGCTCTGTCCGCAGCAATTGGCGAAGGAATTACAACCATCGACACGGCTCCTGCCTATGGTTTTGGACACAGTGAGAGATTGGTTGGCAAAGCCATTAAGGGCAAACGTGATAAGTTACAAATCCTCACCAAATTTGGTCTTCGCTGGGATGATAACAAGGGGTTATTCTTCTTTAACACCACATCCAACGAAGGCAAACCACTCGACATGTATAAATACGCTTCCAAAGAAAGCGTCATTAAAGAATGTGAAATCAGTCTGAAGAATCTTGGTACGGATTATATCGATCTGTATCAGATACACTGGGCCGATCCTACGACACCTATTGCTGAAACCATGGAAGCTATGGCTATCCTTCAAAAGCAAGGGAAAATACGTTATGCCGGTGTATGTAATTACGATGCATCTCAGGTAGCAGAGGCACTCAAACATTTCCCGATCCTTACCGACCAGGTTCCATATAGTATGGTAAGACGTGAAATCGAAAGCGAACTGGTACCTTTCTGTACCAAAAACAACAATAGTATTTTTCCTTACAGTCCTTTGCAACGGGGAATTCTTACGGGAAAAATGAAACCAGGCCATCAGTTTGGTGAAGGAGACACCCGGCCAGGTTCACCTTATTATAAGGAACCAAATTTTAGCAAGATACTAACCTTTGTAGATACTCTCCGGCCTATTGCCCAAATGCATAATGCCACAGTGAGTCAGGTTGTAATAAACTGGACCTTGCAACAGCCCTGTATCATATCAGCTCTTGTCGGCGCCCGTAATCGCTCTCAGGTACTTGATAATGTTAAAGCTATTGATCTCAAAATCAGTGCAGAAGAAATAGAACTAATAAATAACAATTTGAATAATTTAACCCTTGAAAAATAAGGCGTAACTCTATTTACTATGAATATTCTACAAAATTATCCTGATCCTGAAGAACTGATTAAATGGTTCGAAAGCTCAAAAAAAGATGTGATCCACGAAGTGAATGGTCACGTGCATACACCGTATTCGTTTAGTGCATTTTCCGAAATACCTGCCATTTTTGAAATGGCCAAAAAGGAAAATGTGAAAGTTATAGGCATCAACGACTTCTTTGTTGCTGACGGTTATCCTGAGTTTTACGAAAACTCGATCAGGAATAACGTATTTGCCCTGTTCAATATTGAGTTTATTGGTTTGATGAAGCAGGAACAGGCTGCCGGAATCAGGGTGAATGATCCTAACAATCCCGGACGGTGTTATTTTAGCGGAAAAGGTCTTAGTTATCCGTTTGATTTACCAAAAGAACTCGACGCTAAACTTCACTCCGTCATCAATGAAAGCCAGGTACAAATCGAGGCCATGGTAGAAAAGGCAAATAAATGGTTTTCGGAGATCAATGCCGGAATCAGCCTGGATTTTGTACATCTGAAAAAGAAATTTGCCAAAGAATTGGTTCGCGAACGCCACATTGCGAAAGCTATCCGCGTTGCTGTATTTGACAAAGTAGCGGATGCCAATGCACGTAAGGAATTGCTTAAGCTGATTTACGGCGGGAAAGAATCCAAGGTCGACGTCAACGATATACCTGGCCTGGAAAATGAAATCCGAGGGAACCTTTTAAAGTCCGGAGGAAAAGCTTTTGTGGAAGAAGATGACAAAGCCTTCATGAGCATTGATGAGGTTATAAAAATTGTTGTAGCTGCCGGTGGAATCCCCTGCTACCCGGTATTACTGGATGATAAAAACGGCACTTACACGGAATATGAAGGAAATAAAGAACAGCTTTATACCGAACTGACCAAACGTAACATTGGCTGCATCGAACTTATCCCGGGCAGAAACGACTTGAACCACCTGAAAGAGTTTGTGAAATTCTTTAACAGCAAAGGTTTTGTCGTCAGCTTTGGTACGGAACATAATTCACCGGACATGATTCCTTTAACCTGCGATACCCGTGGCAAGAAGCCCCTGGACGAAGAATTACGGAAAATATCTTTCGAAGGCGTTTGTGTAATCGCTGCACATCAGTATCTGCGTGCAAAAGGACTACCTGCTTTTATAGACGATTCGGGCAAAGCTCAAATCGGTAAAAAGGATTACTTTGTAAAACTAGGTAAAGCCGTCATAGAAAAATTTATTAGCTAAAACTAGATTCTTTATAGGTACGCGTTGCAAACGCGCGCCAGCAATAATAAATAATGTGCTTTAAACGTCGCACTTTAAACTAAAATCATTTGTGTTAAATTTTCTTTCTACCATGACTAAGATCAGACAACTCGTTGAAATATCACAATTTTACGGTAAAGACAAGGATTTTGTAATTGCCGGAGGTGGTAATACCTCCTTTAAAGATGAAAAATTTATTTGGGTTAAAGCCAGCGGTACAACCCTTTCCAATATTACAGAGGAAGGATTTGCCATACTCGACCGCGAAAAACTAAAACAGATTGCCACAAAGAAATACAGCGAATTTTCGGACGAACGTGAAAACCAGATCAAAAACGATCTTTTCCGTGCCAGTGTTTATCCCGAACGCAACCTGCGTCCTTCGGTGGAAACCTCGATGCACGAAATTATCAATTATAGTTTTGTCGTCCACACTCATCCTACCCTTGTAAATGCAGTGATGTGCTGTGTGGATGCCGAAAAGCAAACACAACAATTATTTGGTAACGAAGTTCTTTATGTTCCTTACACTGATCCGGGTTATGTACTTTTCAAAAAAGTGGAGAGCGAACTTATCGCTTACCGGGAAAAGTACAAACGGGAGCCAAACATTATCTTCCTTCAAAACCATGGTATATTTGTTGCTGCCGATACC
>DATBXH010000720.1:0-3934 GCA_036514375.1 Bacteroidales bacterium
TACAGAAACCCAAACGTTTCTTCGGCGCCGCCCGAAATATTGAAAATGGTGGGTCACTTACCATTCTTGCTACAGCTTTAACTGAAACAGGATCGAAGATGGACGATGTTATCTTTGAGGAATTTAAAGGAACAGGTAACATGGAGCTTCAGCTTGACCGCAAACTTGCCAATAAACGTGTTTATCCGGCTGTTGATATTCAGGCTTCAAGTACGCGTCGTGAGGATTTACTGCTTGATAAAGAATTCCTTAATCGCATCTGGATACTTCGTAATTATCTAACCGATATGAATTCTGTTGAAGCAATGGAGTTTATGCGTGATAGACTTGTCAAAACTGCGTCAAATGAGGAGTTTCTAATTTCGATGAACAGTCAGTGATACATTAGAATTTCTATATAATGTTTTACAGCATAAAACAACGCTGGTCCTCTATCGTAGAACCAGCGTTGTTTTTTTACCCTTATTTGGAATAAAACTGAATAAGAGCCAGTACGGCTCTTATCGCATCATTTCTGATAAAATTTATTTAATTTTGGGCTTTTTAAAATTTATTGACTTTAAATTTGGTATATAACAATGGCAAAGGAAAAAAAGTTTATTACATGCGATGGCAATTATGCAGCAGCCCATGTTGCATATATGTTCAGCGAGGTAGCTGCCATTTATCCGATAACACCATCCTCAACGATGGCAGAATATGTGGATGAATGGGCTGCGCAAGGCAAAAAAAATATTTTCGGTGAAACCGTGAAGGTTGTAGAAATGCAATCAGAAGCTGGAGCTGCCGGTGCTGTTCATGGTTCGTTACAATCTGGTGCATTAACAACAACATATACAGCTTCCCAGGGATTATTACTGATGATCCCCAATATGTACAAAATTGCCGGTGAATTACTTCCTGGTGTTTTCCATGTTTCTGCACGTTCTCTTGCTGCTCAGGCTCTGTCTATTTTTGGTGATCATAGTGATGTGATGAGCACCCGTCAAACTGGTTTTGCTATGCTTGCTACCAGTAGCGTTCAGCAAATTATGGATCTTGCTGGTGTGGCTCACCTTGCGGCAATTAAATCACGTGTTCCTTTTATGCACTTTTTTGATGGTTTCAGAACTTCGCATGAAATTCAAAAAGTAGAAGCCATCGACATGGCAGACTTGTCATCTCTTCTAGATATGAATGCAGTACAAGCTTTTCGTGAACGGGCTTTAAATCCTGAACACCCAGTAACTAGAGGTACTGCTCAAAATCCGGATATTTACTTCCAATCTCGCGAAGCAGCAAACAGTTTCTATCTTGGGCTGCCAGATATGATTGAAGATTATATGCAACAACTCAGTAAGGTTACTGGTCGTGAATATCATCCGTTTACGTATTACGGTGCTCCTGATGCCGAAAACGTTATCGTAGCTATGGGCTCTGTGACTGAAACTATCAAGGAAGTAATTGATCATCTCGCTGCTCAGGGCGAAAAAATTGGCTTAATTACCGTTCACTTATACCGTCCTTTCTCAGAAAAATATTTTTTAAAGGTATTCCCGAAATCAGCAAAACGTGTAGCTGTTCTCGATCGTACAAAAGAACCCGGAGCTAATGGTGAGCCTTTGTATTTAGATGTAAAAGATATTTTCTATGGTAAAGCTAATGCTCCTTTAGTTGTAGGCGGTCGCTACGGTTTGAGTTCCAAGGACACAACACCCGCACAGATCCTGTCTGTTGTTGATAATCTTAAGGCTAAAGAACCAAAAAATCACTTTACTGTTGGTATTGTTGATGATGTTACTTTCCTGTCACTGCCATTAAAGCCTGAGGTTAATATTACTCCGAAAGGCACATTCCAGGCTAAGTTCTATGGCCTTGGTTCTGATGGTACCGTAGGTGCAAATAAGAATTCTATTAAGATTATCGGTGATACGACCAATAAATACTGTCAGGCATATTTTGCATACGACTCTAAAAAGTCCGGAGGTATCACGGTATCACACCTTCGTTTTGGCGATGTTCCTATACGTTCTCCATATTTGGTTAATACTCCTGATTTTGTGGCTTGTCACGTTCCGGCATACCTTTATAAATATGATATGCTAAAAGGTTTGCTCAAAGGAGGAACCTTCCTGCTTAATAGTCTGTGGGAAGTTGAAGAAACCAAGAAACGTCTGCCAGATGAAGTTAAGAAGTACTTGGCAGAAAATGAAATTAATTTCTATGCGATTAATGGTACTAAAATTGCCCAGGAAATAGGCTTAGGCAACCGTACCAACACCATTATGCAATCTGCATTCTTTAAGATCGCCAATGTAATACCATACGAAAAGGCTGTCGAACAGATGAAAAAGGCTATTGTAAAGGACTTTGGTAAAAAAGGCGAAGAAGTTGTAAAGATGAATTATGCTGCTGTTGACCGCGGCGGTGAAGTTGAAAAAATTGCAGTTCCTTCGGAATGGAAGAGTATCCTGGTAAAGACCAATGGTGAGGTAGAAGATAAAGATATTCCTGAATTCATCAGGAATGTGGTAATTCCTATCAACAACCTGAAAGGAGACGATCTTCCGGTTAGTACTTTCCTGGGTCGCGAAGATGGTACATTCCCGGCAGGAACTGCACAATACGAAAAACGTGGAATAGCTGTTAATGTTCCGGAATGGATTACAGACAACTGTATTCAGTGTAACCAGTGTGCTTATGTTTGCCCGCACGCTGCTATCCGCCCTTTCCTGCTTAACGAAAAAGAATTAGCCGGTGCACCAGCAGGAACTTCGGTTAAGAAACCGATTGGTAAGCAACTCGAAGGGCTTAACTTCCGTATTCAGGTTAGTGCGCTCGACTGCACTGGTTGCGGTAACTGCGCTGATGTATGTCCTGCCAAGGAAAAAGCTCTTGTTATGAAACCGCTCGAATCACAACAGACTGAAATTGGTCGTTGGGATTATATGGCTAAAAATGTTACTTACAAAGACACAATTGTTCCAAAAGAACAGAGTGTTAAAAACAGTCAGTTTGCTCAACCATTATTTGAGTTCTCTGGTGCTTGTGCAGGTTGTGGCGAAACTCCTTATATCAAGCTTATTACACAACTTTATGGTGAACGCATGATCGTAGCCAATGCTACTGGTTGTTCATCAATTTATAGCGGTTCGGCTCCATCAACACCTTATACGGTTAATGCTGAAGGTAAAGGTCCTGCCTGGGGTAACTCATTATTTGAGGATAATGCTGAGTATGGTCTGGGTATCAATACCGGTGTTACTAAACTTCGCAGTCGCGTGGAGCGTCTGATGAAGGAAAATATGGAGGCCGTTGCTGGGGAAACAAAAGCTGTTTTTACTGAATGGCTTGAAGGTAAAGATGATGCCGAAAAATCGAAAGTTGCTTCTGAAAAAGTTATTGTTGCCCTGGGCAAGGAGAAACACGCTGTAGCTAAGGAAATCCTTGATCTGAAGCAATACCTGATCAAAAAGTCAATGTGGATCTTTGGTGGTGACGGTTGGGCCTATGATATCGGATTCGGTGGACTTGATCACGTGCTTGCTTCTGGTGAGAATGTAAACGTCCTTGTACTTGATACCGAAGTTTATTCAAATACCGGTGGTCAGGCTTCAAAATCAACTCCGGTTGGAGCCATTGCTAAATTCGCTGCTTCTGGTAAACGTGTTCGTAAGAAGGACCTTGGCATGATAGCCATGAGCTATGGATATGTTTATGTAGCTCAGGTATCAATTGGTGCTAATCAGAGTCAATATTTTAAAGCTATCAAGGAAGCTGAAGCTTATCCAGGTCCATCTCTGATTATTGCTTATGCACCTTGTATTAATCATGGTCTAAAACTTGGTATGGGTAAAACCCAGGAAGAAGGTAAACTTGCCGTAGCATCGGGCTACTGGCACTTATACCGTTACAATCCTATGTTAGAAGCAGAAGGTCAGAATCCGTTCCAGCT
>DATBXH010000721.1:0-4219 GCA_036514375.1 Bacteroidales bacterium
ACATGGTATAATCATAACCTTCAACATCAGCCGCCATTTTGTGAAGTGTTATTTCCTTAGGTGAAGAAAACAAGTCGAAATGAAGCGAAAAATAAGTATACCTGAACATATCGTTCCATTTATTACCTTTCCTCACGGTCCCGGACGGGCTCACATCATCTATATTATCTGTGAAGGTATAGTGCCAGGAATCGCCGATGCGCAAATTTACCCGGTCTGTAATCCTGAAATCGAGACCGTATTCAACCGGAATGGCAAATGTATTTTGTGAATAACTCCCCAAACCGTTACGGTTCAAATCGCGCAAGTCCGTTTCATATTTATAGTCCCTGTGTATGATATTGCCATTTCCTGAACCATTTTGCCAGGTATCACGAATGGTGCCATCGTTCCAATAATAATAAGGATACTCCTGGCCATCAGCTCCTTTGTAAAGCAGATCAGTTTTTGAATTAAATTGCAAATTCTCGATCCCCAGAGATACAAAAGGACGGATAAAACTTTTATCCGTATATTTTATGAGATGTCCAAAATCATAATGAATATTAATCCCGATACTAAAAATATCCGACTTAAAATTCCAGTTATGAGCAGAATCCGCTGTAAGAGAATGTTCGTTACCGGTCAACGAGCCCATCAGGATATAAAAATTAGTCTTAAACATGTGTTTTCCATCCAAAAAGGTTGCAATGTTAAGCTTATAACCAACAGATCCGGAAATAGGGCTCCGCACGTTATCGTGTACTTCCCCGTAAAAATTTAAAACGCCATAACCGATGCCAATCACAGGCTTATAGACCGGATTCTCCACCTTTACCTTTTGATTCAGCATCGCGTTATATAAGGAATCTTCGTCCTGTCCGAAAGTCAGTAACGAAATACCCAAAAATGATGTAATAAAAAATAGTAATCGTATAAGCTTCACTCGAAAGCGTTTTATATTGTTATTCATTATACCTGCTACCGGTACCACTTCTGATTGGCTACCATAAGTGCCTCCTGTACCGTAATTCTTTTCCCGCTATTATACGCAGCAACAAAGGCATCGGTTATAGAAGTTGTATTCCAGATATGTACGCGATAATCTCTGGCGTCTTTGTAGACATCAAAGGAACCGACGGAATATTTGATCCACCCGTTGTGTTCTTCTCTCAGGATCGTATTATCCAATTTATATTTTCTAAAATAGCTTTTAATATTTACAGGTTTGTGCCCCGCAGCAAGCTGAACTCTATAGTAAATGCCCGTTTGCGGTTCCAGTAGATCCGCTGTTTCTGTTGCTACTGAAGTCTGTTTAGCTGTTTGTTTTACAGAGGTCTCAGGAGTTGTTTTTTGAGTGGGTTTTACCTGCTGCTTCGTAACCGTCTGATTGGTTGCCACCGTTGTCTGAGTAGCCTGAGTTTGAGCTGTACTGGTTGTTGTTGAAGGCTGAGTTACAGGAGTAGTGGTAGTTGCAACAAGTGTTCCTGCTTGTCCCTGTAAAATTTCTTTTACTTTCTCAGCAGTCAGATTAGCCAGGGATACGTCTTTCTCGACAATATTAATGCTTAATGTTTTATCATCAACAATATAAGAGAATGTTCCGGTCATGGCGGGCGATTGCTTTACCGATGTTCCTTTTGCAGGGATCAGCTTATAACTAACCGTAAAATACGGATCAGCAGGCAAGTTCATCCACAAAAACTTAGCCTTATTATCTTTAAACGTAAAAATACCTTCGCGACTATCAACATTAACCGCTGTAAAGCCCGAAGGGATGATTTCTTCAATTTTTGCGAATTTCTGGAGGCTCTCCTTATTCACCAGAATATTCACCATATATTGCTTGTTGGCAGCAGACCACGCCGGCTTCTGCCGTATACAGGCAACTTCAGTAGCCGACGTACCAACCTGAGGCAGAGCTATCTTTCCAAAATCTTTGATATCTACGAGTAAGGCAGGATCAATGCCCGGAGATGGAATAATTGCAACTGCCTGCGGTTGAATATCAATACTTTTCCGATCGTTATTATCTATATAAGAGAATTTACCTGTAAGATCGAAATTACCTTTTAACCTTTCGTAACATTTGAGGCTGAAAGAAATAGTAATGGCCGGATCGTCGGGCATACGTAACCAGATGTAGCGAACTTTCTGGTCCTTAAAACTAAAGTCGGCGTTGGCAGAATTGATATTCGTCGCGGTCAAACCTGCAGGTACATCCATTTGAAACCTGGAAAATCCTTTGATATCGTCTTTATTGATGGTTATCTGAACTTTAATTTCGCTTCCAGCATTAATCTGAGCGGGAGTGTCAATCTTGACTGTAACATCACCATTAAAGAGTAAATTCAAAAAAAGTACTCCCAACAATTGAAGCAGCGCAAGATAAACACGAATCATGACGTAAGAGGTTTATTTTTAATTGTATACTCCTAGCAAATATAAAAAAAGAGTAATACAAAAGATCAAAAACAATCTCAAAGTTAACAGCATTGTTAATAATTACAAATAATGTTGATAACTATTACATGTTTCAAAACCAATAGCCGATATTTAAGAACCATGATAATGATGGATTTTTGTTTGATCTCATCACATTTACCTCGATAGGCCCAATGGGACTTCTGTATCCAAAACCAATTCCATAGCCATAGGTAAGGTCATCGGGCGTAAACAGGTTTTTACGTTGCTCTGTTGTTTTCCCAATATTAGCCTTCACCAATAGAAAGTTATCGTTCCACATTTCCCACTGAAAATCGAGGCGCTCCACCAAGGTATGAAGACCGGACTGCTGCATAAAGTCTAACCCTACAAAAGGGAACAAACCACGAAGTGACAAATTTCCCAATCCTCCGAGATAATATCTGTAGTGCGGAGGCAGGCTATCTCCGATTGAAGTTCCACCGTATACAGCTTCGAGTAAACTTACTCTTTTCGATATCGGGATCACAAATGTGGAGTTAAGTGAGCCAAGGAAGAAGCCCCTGGTAGACTCAACATGTTCCGAAAGCCCTTTCACATACTTCATTTCAGCGGAAATTCTTACCCCTTTTGAAGGATAAAATGCCTGATCATATGAATCCTTTTTATAACCTGCATAAAAATTCATATAATAATAATTGCCATTGCTTCCTGCCTGATAATTTATCTTGTTGGTGATCGCTGAATAGTCACCTATAACTCCCAGATTAAACGCGTTATTGTTATTTAAATTAAACTGCAGGAACAAATCGGACGTAGCGTCGGTAAAATTATAACTGGCTATACGAAGGTTATTTTGGTAAAGGAATACTTCCAGACGATGAGCCTCAAGACGAAGTCCATAATCGGGTACTAATTTTGACCGGAGCATAAAGTAATAACGCGGATTCCAACCGGTATTCTTATAGAACATGACACTTCCCGACGGATTTTCGCCAAGTGCTAAATCCATCGTAATCTTTGATCCTTTGGAAATTTTGTTTCGGAAGGTTGTATTCAGCAATAACGTTGTTTTGTAATAATTATCGTAATGCAGCCCTACCCTGAAAAGATTGGTATTCTTTTCAATTATGTTAAAATGCAATACCACTCCGCCATCAACGGGTTCAAAATTGTAAGTAATGCGCTCAAAAAACCAGGTACCATAAATCCGTTCCACACATCGGTCAATATCTGTTAGTTTAACTCTTCCCGGCACCTCAAACGTAAGTTTACGCTCGATAAACTCCCTGGGAACATCCGATAATCCGGATATTTCAAGTCCTTTTACATTTACTTCTGAAACAGGCTCAACTGCATAAGTTGCAGGAGGAACAGAATCCTTAAAACTATGAAGATAATCTGCCAGTTCCTTAATTTTATCGTATTGCTTTAGGGCCGCCCTTTCCCCTCTCTTTATAAGCGAATCCGCTTTCGTAAAACTCGATGCATTATATTCGGTAAGACGCGGTGTGATAAGGATCTTACACATCTCCTTACTGCGTTCTGTTTGTTCTATACTATGCATGAAAATAGACTGCTCTATAATCCTGACCAATGAGTTCAGCTCCTTTCCTTTGTAAAAATGAAATCCCACATCGACACCAATAATAATATCGGCACCCATTGCTTTTACCTCCTGTACAGGAAAGTTATCGATCAAACCACCGTCGAGCAGCGATTTACCATCAATTATTTCGGGAGTAAATACCGTAGGTATGGCCATGCTTGCCCGCATTGCCTGAGCCAGATTTCCGTGCTTCAGCACTACAGCCTT
>DATBXH010000722.1:0-2005 GCA_036514375.1 Bacteroidales bacterium
GAGGGAGCAGTTCGAACTCTCGTCTTACAAGAGACTGATGGACATCTACAGCTCCACTCCAAAGACCATTGATGCTCTGATGAAATTAGAGTTGCCCAGTGGTGTCGAAGTAGAAATCAAGGTTTGATAACTGAAAAAATCAAGAAATTATGCCAGGACTTATTGGGAAAAAGGTTGGGATGACCTCAATCTTTTCCGAAGATGGAAAAAATGTCGCAGTAACTGTGATAGAGGCAGGCCCTTGCGTTGTTACGCAAGTGAAGACTGTTGAAACAGACGGTTACAATGCAGTACAATTATCATTTGATGATAAAAAGGAAAAATCCAGCAACAAGCCTCAAATTGGACATTTCAAAAAAGCTAAGACTGCTCCTAAACGCAAAGTAGTTGAATTCAGAACTGAAGAAACCACTTATCAATTGGGAGATGTGTTAACTGTTGAAACATTCCAAAACCAATTTTGGATCGATGTTGTAGGTACTTCCAAAGGTAAAGGTTTTCAAGGCGTTGTAAAACGTCACGGCTTTGGTGGTGTTGGTGGCCAAACACACGGCCAGCATGACAGGCTTCGTGCTCCAGGTTCAGCCGGTGCATCATCTTTTCCTTCACGTGTATTCCCAGGTCAGCGTCAGGCTGGTCAAATGGGTAACGTACAGGTTAAAGTACAGAATCTTCAGGTAATGAAGATTGTACCAGAGAATAATCTTCTCTTAGTTAAAGGGTCAGTTCCCGGATCAAATGGTTCATATATAATTATTGAGTACTAATGGAACTAACAGTATTAAATAAAGGAGGCCAGGAAACAGGTCGTAAAGTGATACTTAACGATTCGATTTTTTCAATCGAACCTAATGATCACGCTATTTACTTAGACGTAAAACAATATCTGGCCAATCAACGTCAAGGTACTCATAAGTCCAAAGAACGTTGGGAAGTAGCTTACAGTACCCGTAAGATCAAAAAGCAAAAAGGTACAGGTGGTGCACGTGCAGGTAGCATTAAGTCTCCTGTATTCGTAGGTGGAGGTCGTGTTTTCGGTCCTCAGCCCCGCGACTATAGCTTTAAGCTTAATAAGAAAGTTAAACAACTTGCTCGTTTGTCTGCATTAGCTCATAAGGCAAAAGGAAACGGTATACTTGTGGTGGAAGATTTCAGTTTTGAAACTCCAAAAACCAAAGAATTTGTTCAGATTAATAAAAATTTGAAAATAGATGAGAAAAAAACTCTCTACATTTTATCTGAACAAAATAAAAGTATATATTTGTCATCTCGCAATTTGGCGGGAAAAAAGGTTGTAACTCTTTCAGAATTAAATACTTATGACATCATGAATGCATCAATTTTAGTCTTCATGGAGAGTTCAATCAACGCAATACAGAAAAACGACTAATAATAAAAAGAGATAATGGCAACGGAAATTCTAATCAGACCAATTGTAACTGAGAAGTTTACTGCTCTGGGAGAAAAACTTAACCGCTATGGATTTGTGGTAGATAAGTATGCTAACAAAATCGAAATCAAGAACGCGGTTCAGGAATTATATGGTGTCACTGTTGCCGCTGTGAATACCGTAAGGTATGCCGGAAAAGTAAAATCGCGTTTTACGAAATCCGGAGCTATCACCGGCCAAAAGAACTCAGTTAAAAAAGCAATTGTTACCTTGAAAGAGGGCGAAAAGATTGATTTTTATAGCAACATTTAATCGTCATGGCAGTAAGAAAATTAAAACCTGTAACAGCAGGTCAGAGACATAAGATTATAAGCACGTTCGACGAGATAACAAGTTCGAAGCCTGAGAAATCATTGCTCGAACCTCTGAAACGCAGTGGTGGCCGTAATTTTAGCGGTAAAATGACTATGCGGTATATTGGTGGCGGACATAAAAAAATGTATCGTATTATCGACTTCCTTAGGGATAAGGATGGAATACCGGCAGTTGTAAAAACTATCGAATACGATCCTAACAGAACCAGCCGCATTGCCCTAGTTGAATATACTGATGGTG
>DATBXH010000723.1:0-5399 GCA_036514375.1 Bacteroidales bacterium
CAAAATCTCGAAATCCCTGAATAAATTGAAGCCAAAAAGACCCAATATCTTTACCCCCCTTTTATTTTCAATGTGTCCCAGGTCAGCAAGGTTTGCCATCACCTTCTTAAAAGATAAATCAGATATGAACAGCCTATCGACCGTTATCGCTTCTACCTTCCCCACTGATCCGGTAATTCCTTTGGAAGTAATATCGTCGGATACCACATGGTTGCGGAAATAGGTTCTGTTTAGCACCAGGTTGGTAGCGCCGGTATCGAATATTAAATTTCCTTCTTCATCATCCACCGTAGCCTCAATCATGATGAGTCTTCCGGCTCGTTTCAAAGGAATGGTAAGCGAATCAAAGTTATTATTCAGCAGATTTTTAGTGGATAAATCTACCAATTGAATTGTATTGGAATATTCCTTACTTTTGGGTAAAAGGTCTGGCGCTATTTGAGGGGTAAAATAAACAGAAACTGCTATAAGCGTTGAGATTGAACAGAAAAGCCTTTCGTATGAATGTAAGGGTAAATTCACTTTTCGAAATTTGCCACAAATTAGAAATTCGGGAAGAATTAAACAATGTTGTTACCCTGCAAAAGCACCAGCAGGGAAATTTTGTAATCTGAATCCTTCCAACAATTTATTTGAAAAAATTGTTTACCCGAAAAAACGTTGTAGGATATAATTACAGTGAATGTATTTATAAAACTGAGAATTATGAGAATTAATTTAATTATCACGTTTTCAATTGTCCTGGCCATTGGTTTGGTTGTACTGGGTTTCACTGTTTTTCAGGTATATGTGGAGCGGAACAGGTTGCTTAACGATATTGAGAAACGCTCACTATTATTCTCCGAAGATTTTTATAAGAAAAACGAAGCTAACATAATAAAAGGCAGACGGGATTTTATTAAGAGATCGGCTGATAGTGCAAGAAAGAGCAACAGGCTGTTGGGCATTGCCATTTATTACAGCAGGGACAGCATAGTGCCTCTGAATGCTTCAGTCCGGCCTTTTCTGCATAAGGCAGATGAATATGTAAGCCAGTTGATATCAACGGATAGTACATCCGGCAACTACTTTAAAATAAACGGACAACACATCTACCAATATGTAAAACCTGTTAAATTAAACGCCTTGTCCGAGGCGGCGATCATTTTCTATCTTGATGCGAATTATATCCATGTGGCCATTCGTAATATCTGGCTCAGGAATTTTATCCAATGGTTTATTCAGGCGTTGTTACTTGCATGGGCTACAATTGTGCTCCTGCGGTGGGGTATCTTTACATTGGTTAATAAAATTGCCGATTGGATAAAAGCAGCGAGGCATGGCAATTTCGAAAGCCTTGATAAACGTTTGTTAACCCGGTTCCTGGCACCGTTGCATAAGGAAATCAACCAAATGGCCCAGGCCATGAACGAGGCAAGGGCAACTGCTGAGGAAGAGGCCAGGTTAAGGGCCACAGCCGAGTCCATCTGGACTCCTGAACGACTTAAAGAGGAAGTAAAACGATTACTAAGAGACAAAGCACTGATTGTGGTTTCGAATCGCGAGCCATATATGCATGTGCATTCCGGGAAAGAGATCAAGTGTGTGGTCCCTGCCAGCGGGCTTGTTACTGCTATGGAACCTATACTTAAGGCTTGCGGTGGATTATGGGTTGCTTCAGGTACCGGCGATGCAGATAAAGAAACGGTTGATAAAGAAAATAAAGTACAAGTGCCACCGGAAGATCCCAAATACACTTTGCAAAGATTGTGGCTTACACGGGAGGATGAAGAACATTTTTACTATGGATTTTCCAATGAAGGGCTGTGGCCTCTTTGCCATATTGCACATACCAGGCCTGTATTCCGTAAGGACGATTGGCAATTTTACCAGAAGGTAAACCACATGTACGCCAAAACGGTTGTAAAAGAAATTAAAGGAGAAGAACAGCCATTGATCCTTGTGCAGGATTACCATTTTGCATTGTTACCAGGAATGATTAAAAAGGAACGCCCTGATGCCAAAATAGCATTATTCTGGCATATTCCATGGCCTAATCCCGAGTCGTTTGGTATCTGTCCGTGGCAGCAGGAGATTCTTAAAGGAATGCTTGGTGCCGATTTAATTGGGTTTCATACCCAATACCATTGCAATAATTTTCTCGAAACTGTTAATAATTCGCTGGAATCAAGAGTCATGTGGGAAAACTTTTCAGTTAAGATTGCTGACCAGACTACATTAGTAAAACCATTTCCCATCAGCATAGCTTTTACATTAAAGGATTTTGACCAGAACGGTGAAGCACGACCAAGCGCAGCTGAGCTTCTGAAAGCTTACGGACTTAAAACAAAATTAATGGGTATTGGCGTAGACCGTATCGATTATACCAAAGGAATAATTGAACGATTTTTGGCTGTGGAACGATTCCTGGAAAAATACCCCTCCTACCAAGGTGAATTCACATTTGTGCAGATAGGTGCACCAAGCCGTACCCTGATAAAAAGCTATTCGGATATGGTGACTGCTATTGAAAATGAAGCTAACCGGATTAATGCCCGTTTTAAGTCCAAGGATTGGAGGCCAATACTTTTGCTTAAAACCCATCATAGCCACGAAGAGATTATGCCTTTCTATAAATCGTCTGACTTATGCATGGTTACCTCACTACATGATGGGATGAACCTGGTAGCCAAAGAGTATGTAGCTTCGCGCAACACAGTGGATGGAGTACTCATCCTCAGCCGCTTTGCCGGCGCCTCTCAGGAATTACAGGATGCTCTTATTGTGAACCCATACGACATTGAGGATACTGCCGATTCAATAAAAGCAGGGCTTGAAATGTCAAAGGAGGAGCAACACCGGCGCATGACACAAATGCGGCGGGTAATTACCGGCCATAACATTTATTCCTGGGCTGCCAGTCTCATCAGAACGTTGGCCACCATCAACAATTGATATTTTCGAAAGAATATTTTGGTAATTTAGCAGTGATGTAAAATTCCAAAATCTTTGATGATGAAAAAGTTTTTCATAGTATTAGTGCTACTTACAAGCCTTGCTTTAACAGGAAACGCCCAGTTAAACTTTAGTTGTGCAAACACTTCAGCCTTTCCGAAAAATTCGACGCCCGATATAGGGATTATTATTTCTTCAGGTGATGCGGAAACAGTTTGGAATGCACTCAGGTTGGCCAATTTAAGTCAGTCCAAAGGCGACACTGTAGCTATATTCGTTGTAGGAAAGGGTATCGACGCCTTTCTGCACGAAAATAAAGAGTTTGATATACTATCGTTAAGTACCAGCTTTGTATCAAAAGGCGGTCAGATTTATGCCTGTGGCACCTGCGTAAAGCTCCGTGGTACTGAAGAAGTTAAAACCTGCACGGTGTCCTCCCTGAATGATCTGTATGATATTGTTAAGCGAAGCAAAAAGGTGCTGACATTTTAGAGATACAATCCATATTTATTTATTAGATGCATAGCAATAAGTCCTTACTATGTGATACACATTTACCCTGATTTATCAGAATAATCGGTAATTTTCCTTGATAAGTTGCGAGGTAAAGTAAAATATCTTTTTATTTCACTAAAAATCTATGAGTATCGAGAAACTTAACTTGTCAATATCTTTTGAATCGATGACCGCTCTGTCTCACTCAGAGAATCCAGTTCCTGCAGGGCATGCTGTATTTTTGCCTTAAAATTCCAGCAAGTCATCTGACGGAGTGATAACCGCCGCGCAAACTCGTATGTAGAAACATCTTCTTTACCTTTGCATACATTATAGGCAATATAAAATGCCTTACTGATGGGAAATTTACAGTTATGAAATATGGTACCTGTAGTAGCTGATTCTTCGCTTTTGCACTTTGTACAACGCTTGGAATGTGGGGCCTTTCCAGGGCAATAATTGGCGTTCCCACACTTACGACAGGTAAATCCATTTCTCCATTTTAAATCTGCCAGAAAAGCAAGACACTTTTCATCGCTCTGAAATAATTCCTCAAGTTGTTCCTGGCTTAATTCCTGGTCGAATATTACACCCATATTCAATTATTTATCTGCAAATTTATAAAAAAGATTAGTGATATTAAAAAGATTTAGGTGATACTATTGCGATTTAAAAATACATCCCTTATATTTGCATCTAAATATTTAAATAATCCGATATATGGATGACGATTGTAGGATAACACCCAAGCCCAAGACAGTAAGAGAGTTTTTTGCCTCATGGTATTTCTGGAAACCGTTCTTAGGGATTACAATTGGCGGGATAGTCGGCTTCTCCTATTACTATTTTATAGGATGTACTTCGGGTTCCTGCACCATTGCAACTAGTCCATATGGAAGCATTATTACGGGAAGTCTGTTCGGCTTTTTCATAACCAATGGACCTTGCAGAAGTTGTTCTTCAAGTATTGAGTAAAATTTTAAGGTAACCCAATGATTTATTGACATAAAATGAATTTTTTGGTATCTTTAATTAGTGTTTTTATAAATTAAACCGTGTTTTATGATTAGTTTAATCAAGAAGAAAGTGGCTACTGAGAAATCAAAAGTAGCCCAATGTTGCGCAAAAACATCGAAGACCGTTGCAGGTTGCCATGATTAAGTGCAAATTTTATGTTATTGGGTATCGGTTATTTGGCCGATACCCTATTTTAAAAAAATAAAATAAATAATTATCCGGACATATGAAAGAAATAACCGCCGCTGAATTTGAAAACGAAGTAATAAAAGGAGGTAAAGTTGTACTTGATTTTTATTCAACCGAATGTCCTCCGTGCGAAGCCCTCGCCCCAAAATTTGAAGGGCTTTCCAAACTTTACGGGAACGATGTTAAGTTCATTAAGATGTTCCGTCAGCAAAATCGGGAACTGGCTGATAAGCTTGGAGTTAAAGCTTCTCCAACATTATTGTTTTATAAGGATGGCCTAGAGGTAACCGAAAGGCTTGGAGGTGGCATTAAGCGAAGTGAAATTATTAATCATCTGGACAGTATGCTACCCTCTGACAAGGTTCACTCCATTAAATCAAAAATAAAATCAGCTGTATCTCAGTACGATGTCATCATTTTGGGCGCAGGTCCCGGAGGACTCACTGCAGGCTTATACCTTTGTCAGGCCAAGATTAATACTGTGTTAATTGATGTTGCGCTGCCCGGAGGACAAGTTTCGACTACGCATGAAGTATCCAATTACCCAGGTTTTATTGAACCTCAGGCTGGATATATGCTTTCTCACAACATGTCAGAGCAAACCAAGCAATGCGGAACTGTCTATAAGGTAGCTGTTGATATTACCAAAGTGGACCTGGAAAAGAAGGAAATTGTAATTGATGAATACGAAACAGTAAAAGCAAAAAAAATCATTATTGCTACCGGAACATCACCTAACCTCACTGGTGCACCTGGAGAAAAAG
>DATBXH010000724.1:0-3342 GCA_036514375.1 Bacteroidales bacterium
GTCATCAATACGGAATGGAACGGAGCAGAACTCCCCGACCATCCAATTGAGATTGACAATACCAAGGTTGTTGAACGCATCCAGGAGAACATAGCCCTATACGATAAGAATGGTGAAATGCATTACGATATTATCTCCGCATTCATCAAATCAATACGCGGCAGTGATCCTAATGCAGCTGTTTATTACCTGGCAAGAATGATTGCGGGAGGTGAAGATCCGTTATTTATAGCCCGGCGAATGGTAATCCTGGCTTCGGAAGATATTGGCTTGGCTAATCCCAACGGGCTATTGATGGCTACCAGTTGTTTCCAGGCAGTTCATCAGATAGGAATGCCTGAATCACGCATTATCCTGTCCGGAACAGCAATTTACCTTGCTAACTCGCCCAAAAGTAATTCAGCATATTCAGCCATTGATGCTGCCCTTGAATCGGTTAAAGAAACCGGCGACCTTCCTGTTCCGCTTCATCTGCGTAATGCTCCTACCAAACTAATGAAGGAATTAGGATATGGTGCAGATTATAAGTATGCTCACAGTTTCGAAAATAATTTTATTCTCGATGAGTATCTCCCTGAAAACATTGCGAATACAAAATTTTATGTTCCGCAAGATAATGCCCGCGAAAAAGAATTCCTTACCCGCCTTCATAATTTGTGGAAAGGCAAGTATGGATATTAAAAAATTTATACATTTGGCGCAAAATTAGTTTCAAGTCTAGGCAAATATGATTTCACCTAAACGTGAAGCTATTAGTACTTAACCTGTAACTATGATTAACTCCTTATTCAACCTGAGAAACACAGATTCCAGTAACTTTTTTCTTATTGCTGGTCCGTGCGTAGTAGAAAGCGAAGAAAACTGCATCGAAATTGCTGAACATTTAGTAGCTATTACTGATAAACTTCGTATTCCTTATATTTTTAAGGCTTCATTTAAGAAAGCTAATCGATCGAAAATAGACTCCTTCACTGGAATTGGAGACGAAGCTGCTTTAGAAATAATCGATAGAATACGAAAGACTTTTAAAATACCTGCAGTTACAGATATTCACACCGAACAGGACGCTGAATTAGCGGCTAAATATGTTGATGTGCTCCAAATTCCTGCCTTCCTTTGCAGGCAAACTGATCTATTGGTAGCTGCAGGAAAAACAGGAAAAACTGTTAATATTAAAAAAGGTCAGTTTCTCGCTCCGGATTCCATGAAATTTGCTGCTGATAAGATAGTTCAAACCGGCAATCAACAGGTTATGCTAACAGACCGTGGTACTATGTTTGGATATCAGGATTTGATCGTAGATTACAGAGGCATCACAGAAATGAAGCAATATAGCTTTCCTGTGGTTTTAGATATCACGCATTCTCTGCAGCAACCCAACCAAAGTTCAGGTGTTAGTGGTGGTAAACCGGAACTTATAGAGACCATAGCAAGAGCAGGAATTGCAGTTGGTGTTGATGGAATTTTCATGGAAACACATCCCAATCCAGCCTTAGCGAAGTCTGACGGAGCAAACATGCTTCCTTTGAGCCAGGTAGAAGGACTGTTACAACGCCTGGTAAAAATCAGACAAACCATTAATGCATTTTAATTTGTGTGCGACAGTTTAAATGACAGAACATTACAGCAACATTTCTATTTAATTTCGGCATTATTTTTTTCTAAAAAAAATATTTTGTCGGATCAAAATTTAAATTTTAATATGTATAATTACACAGTTTAAAATACACGATTCTAAACAATGGAAAAGAAAAGATTAGTTGTTAGTTACAAAAATTGCTCGGAAGAGGTAATGGAGGCTATAAAGAAGAAATATCCTGCGGGTTACAACGATTTCGTTATTAAAGTACAGAAACCCAATAACGAATTTTTCTATGCTATTACTGTAGATACCGCAGATACCAGTTACCTAATTAAAGTAGATGTTAAAATCGACAACCTGACCGAAGAAGAATTTGAAAAGGAATTTGGAGAAGATAATAGTGGTGGAGTTTCCGACGAATCAACATTCGGAAGAGAGGATGACAATATCGAAAATATCGAATCTTCTGAAGGAGGAAGCTTTGACGAATAAACTTCTCATACCATATAACTTATTAAAAAGGACCCTAATTGGGTCCTTTTTATTTTTCTAATTCACTTTCCGGATCCTTTTCTTTATTTTTTTCCTTGGAGAATTTTCATCAATATAGCCATAACCATAATTATAGGCGTAACCATAATTATACATGCCATATCTATGGTCCAGACGAATATCATTCAGAACAATATTCATGTTGTTTATACCACGTTTCTTAAGTGTCTGCATTAATTGGGCAAGTACTTTCTTTAAGGTATAGTTCTGACGAACAATAAAAATATTCACATCCGAATAATTAAGGAGTAACAGGGCGTCTGCCACCATGCCGATAGGTGGCGTATCAACCAGAATATAATCGTAGCGATTCTTTAATTCCTCGAACAAAACTTTTGTTCTTTGTCCGGCAATTAATTCCATGGGATTTGGAGGAATGACACCAGCCATGATGGCATCAAGGTTTGAAAACTTTGTAGAAAGGATTATTTCATCAAGATCAGCGTTTCCGCTCAGGTAAGCACTTAAACCTTTATCTTCTGATTCAACTCCAAGATAGTCCTGCAACCTGGGCCTTCGAAGGTCAAAATTAATCAGGACCGTTTTTTTATCGTTAAGACCCAGACTTAATGCAATATTTAAAGCCGTAAACGATTTACCCTCTCCCTTAATCGACGAAGTTAACACGATAGTATTATGCTCCTGCGCTTTGGCAACAAACTGAAAATTGGTTCGTATCGCTCTGATCGATTCGGCTGTTAAAGACATGGGATAATCGGTCACCACAGATCTGGAGGTTTCCTTGTTTCGAACGACATGCCCCAAAATAGGAAAATCAGTGACTTTCTCAATATCCTCGTCCGCCTGGACTTTTGTATTAAAATACTCACGCAATAATAAAAACGCCGCAGGCACTCCCAATCCCAATAATAACGCGATTAAATAGTTACGATGAGTATTCGGATAAACCATTCTAAACTCGTCCGTTGATGCTTCATCCAAAACTTCATTATCAGGCAAATATGAGGCTTTTGCAATCTGTGTTTCCGATCTTTTGGTAAGTAAGTAAGTATACAAAGCATCATTAAGCTTAAATTTACGCTCATAACCAATAAGCTTTCGCTGGGCCTCAGGAAGTTTATTACCGGTTTTGGTTATATCATCGATCCGTTTATCGATATCCTGAAGAGATAATTTGGACGCATATATAAGGTTATCAATGTTTTTCAGAACAGATTGACGCAGCTCATTGATGCGGCTTTCGTTCA
>DATBXH010000725.1:0-3020 GCA_036514375.1 Bacteroidales bacterium
CAAAAACATTACTCCGCCTAATTATTTTGAAGCACCTTTTATGCTTAAAAAAGATGGCATCTATTACCTGATGTATTCCGAAGGAAAGGCTATTGATCGTACCTATAAAGTCAGGTATTCGACAGGAAAAACACCTTATGGCCCTTGGACCGAAGGTATAAACAGTCCAATCATAACAACCTCATCGGATAGTACAACTTATGGGCCTGGGCATCACACAGTTTTTAAAGAAAATAATCAGTATTATATCCTGTACCACAGAATATTCCCTCAAAAACAAGACTTTGTATTACGCCAGTTATGTATTGATAGCTTAAACTTTGACAATAAGGGAAATATAAAAAAGATAGTCCCTCAAGGAGTGAGTGTAATTATGGAAAAGTAATTAAGAATTCAAGTATCAATGTCGTTTAGTTAAGCTATAATCTTTTGTAATTCATATAGCAATGTCGTTTAGTTAACGACTAAAGATAAAAAAGTTCTTTGATATAGTGGGATTTCAGAAGGTTTTGTTATTTTCAGGGGTATAATATAGATGCCAGTTGCAAAGCTGGCGATACTAAATTTTATCGTGAACAAACCATTCATAACATAACCCAATTAATTGAAGATGAAGAATATCACTGTCGTTGCAAAAACGGCTTTCCAGGGGCATTCAGCCGTGATAGGAAGCTAACATTCAAAGAATTAATTGTTTTTATCAGTCGTGGAGTGAAAAGTTCATTACAAAGGGAACTGGATAGTTTTTATAAAGAAGTAACAGGATCGGATTTCAATATCCGACAAGTCACCAAAGGGGCTTTCTCGCAGGCTCGCGTAAAATTAAAGCCGGAAGCTTTCATTGAATTAAACACGAGTGTTTTAAATACTTTTTACCAAGGGGCCCCATGGTTAGCATGGTGTGGTTTTCGGTTACTGGCTGTGGATGGTTCACGTTTAGTATTGCCCAACCACCCAAGCGTGGTCGAAGAATTTGGCCAACACCAATTCGGGCCGAATGCAGATAGTCCCCGCTCGTTGGCCTTATGCTCCATGCTTTATGATCCCTTGAACCTTTTAACGATTGATGCACAGTTAGCACCCTATTCATCCAGTGAACGGGATTTATTATATCAACACCTTGAACATGTTAAAGAAGGCGATTTACTATTGCTCGACCGGGGTTACCCAAGTATAGCCCTGTTGTTCCTTTTAACGGCAAAAAATATCCATTTCTGTGTACGGATGAAGGAAGACTGGTGGCTTACGATAAAAGAGTTTAAAGAAAGTGGCAAGAAAGAGCATATCGTAGAATTTGCCTTGCCAGCAAAGGACAAAAAACTTTTAAAGGATTATCCTGATTTTATAGAGGATACCATTGGATGCCGCCTGATAAGGGTATCCCTTCCCAATGGGGAAGTCGAAATACTTTGCACCTCGCTCCTTGACCCAAGTTTCACCTGTGCTGATATTGAAGAGCTTTATCATTTAAGATGGAACGAAGAAGAAGGGTATAAGCTCTTAAAATCACGCATCGAAGTTGAGAACTTTTCGGGCAAGACCAGTATAGCCGTCAAACAGGATTTCTATGCCAAAATATACATGACCAGCCTCTGTGCCAGCTTAGCCTTTCCAATTGAAGAAAAGGTAAAAAAGGAATACCAGGGATCAAAAGGCAGACACCCTCAAAAGATTAACCGTACCAGCGCATATGCAATGTTACAGAACGTAAGCATCGGTATGTTACTGGGAAAATTAGTTAGATTGGCCCTAAATGCCTATGATAATATCCTGTATAAAACAAGGGAACTCATAAGATCGGGCAGACAAATCGAAAGAAAAAAACGACCGAAGAAACTTCACTATATGAATTACAAAAGATTATAGCTTAACTAAACGACATTGATTCAAGTATATTAATCAGACAATTTGATTCGTCACCATTATGCCAGTAAGCGAAAATAGTTTATATTACAGAAAAACTTTTGATGTGAATATAATCAAATTTATAGAGCAGTTTCCAGATGAGACCAGTTGTAAAGATCATCTTAGAAATTTAAGGGAACAACAAGGCATAAAGTGCAAACATTGTGGATGTGAAAAACATTATTGGCTCAAAGCCAAATATCAATGGCAATGTTCAGCGTGTAATTTTCGGACCACCTTGCGAAGTGGGACGATGTTTGAGAATTCGAACCTGCCATTTCGGAAATGGTACCTGGCCATGGCTTTCATGAGCTTTAGTAAGAAGGGGCTATCAGCCACAGAATTGCAAAAGCAATTAGGACATGCGCGTTATCGGACAGTATGGTCAATGATGCATCGTATCAGGGGTGCCATGGGTAAACGGGACAATTTGTACCAACTTGAAGGCATGGTTGAATTTGATGAAGGTTATTTTGCTACTGAGACCAACGAAAAGGACAAACAAAACCTTAAAAGGGGTCGAGGCAGTCAAAAGCAAACCAATGTGGCCGTCATGGCAGAATCCACCCCATTAGAGGATATTGAAACAGGTAAAACCAGTAAGCATTGCCGTTACTTTAAAATGAAGGTTTTAAAGAATCATTTATCGGAAGAGATAAACACCGTGGTGGAAGAAACCTTCGATAAAAAATGCATCGTCTTTAGCGACAAAAGTACAAGCTACATTGACATTGCCCAGTATGTTGAAGTTCATATAATGGAAAAATCAACCAAGGAAAGTACCATAAAAAATTTACCTTGGGTACATATAGCCATCAGCAATGCAAAACGTAACTTGCTCGGTATTTATCACAAAATCAATGGAAAATATCTTCAATCCTATCTTGATGAGTTTTGCTATAAACTAAACCGCAGGTACTTTGGCGACAAACTCTTTGATAGACTCGCTGTGGCTATGTCAGACAATTACTGGTATAATAATGACTGATCAATAAAATTAAACAAATAAAACCTTCTTAAATTCGTATTTCTACAAATTTTTACACGTAAACGTACAGCGTGCTAAAATTTTAATTACTTTTGCGCAAATTTCCTAATACATCTGTATGTTTAAG
>DATBXH010000726.1:0-2918 GCA_036514375.1 Bacteroidales bacterium
CGGTGTTTAATTTATTAAAAGTATCAATTTTATCTTCGAAAGCAACTATTTCTGTAGGGCAAACAAACGTAAAGTCTGCCGGGTAAAAGAACAGAATGACATATTTTTTGCCCAAATACTGATCGAGCGAGAATTCATTTACAATTTCGCCTCCGTTAATAACTGCAGCCGCCTTAAATGCCGGTGCCTTCTTTCCTACTAATACTGCCATAATTTTTAAACTGATTTGGTTAATTTAATATTTTCTTTTGTTTACTATAATCAACAAAGTTTTATTCAAAAGGTTTTCAACAAATAAAAATAATACATTTCGGGCAAAAGTCAATACTAAATTTTTCCAGCAAAATTAAGCATTCCGGAAGTGTCATTATGCAACAAATAAAGAGGAGTAATCTGTCCATAATCTACTTTAATTTCAAAACTTTTTTTCAATGGAATATCAAAAACAGATGCAACTATAGCTCTGATAACACCAGCATGTGAAACGATTATGGCAGTTTCGCGTTTTGTGCAGGTAAGATCCGTTAAAAATGATTTGACTCTTTTTGAGAGATCGAGGTACGATTCCCCTCCTTCGCATCGGGTATGAACAAAGTCATTCATCCACTGCTCTGCGGTTGGTCCATTTATTTCATCCCATGGTTTTAATTCCCATTTCCCAAAGTTTAATTCCTGCAATCGTTTATCTAAAAACACCTTATTTGAGATTTTCTTCGCCAATAATTTGCAGCGTTTTGATGGACTTGAATATACCACTGCATTATTCAGATGGGCAAGTCGGCTGGCTATCACGCCTGCCTCATCTTCCCAATTATCGCGTAAAGGAATATCTGATATCCCATAGCAAGTGCCGGATGGCAGATTAACAGCAGTATGCCTGACCAGGTAAAGTTTCATTTGAGTCAGATGAAATTATTTTTAAGAACAATAACGGTTATGTAAAATATAATCTCACTAACCTGTTGTATAGCACCAAGACAATCTCCCGTATATCCGCCAATCCATTTTTTAAAGTACCGGGCAAGCCACCATTTGGAAACAAATACCGGAACTAAAGAGAGAAGATACCATGCGCTTCCCAGAAGAAATAGCGGGAGGATTCCAAGTACGGCGCAGATGATCATTTCTTTTTTTGAAATTTCAGAACAGAGCGGTTTGGCTTTACTCGATGCCTGATTGCCCACATACTCATGGGTAAAGATGCAATGCGTAGATGCGAGCCGGCTGACACTATGGGCCGCAATGAGAACTAATGGCAACCTGTGAAAAATTATTTCACTAAGTAGCAGGTATTTGGTTAAGAGGATAAGGACGAGACCTATGGCACCATACGAACCGATCCTGCTGTCCTTCATAATGTCGAGAATGCGTTCCTTGTTCCATCCTCCGCCAAAACCATCACAGGTATCGGCAAAACCATCTTCGTGGAATGCACCGGTAACCAATATTCCCGCAACCATTGATAATATGATACTGACAGAGTTTGGCAGTATGTGACCCGAAACCCAAAGCACCAACGCACAAATGCCGCCAACAACCCATCCTATTAATGGAAAGTATTTTGCAGCCCTGTTTAACAAGTCTTCGTCATGTTTGTCGGATGATAAAGGCGAAGGTATCCTGGTAAAAAAAGTCAGGGCTGCAAAAAAGATCTTTATTTCACGTTCGAGCATGTTACTTAGTGTTCGGTTGGAAGTTTATAGTCGATAGTCCATGGTCGACAGACCACAGACCTCAGTCCACTTTTTTGACATTGTCCCATTGTTAATTGTCCATTGTTTCATTGTCCGTTACTTACTCCGGCACTTTCAAAGCTGGCCATTTCATTCAGAAATGATACTGCCGCTTTAATGACGGGATAAGCCACTGCTGCACCTGTTCCTTCACCCAGGCGCATTCCCAGGTTGAGCACAGGTTTTACATTCAGGAAGTCGAGCATTAATTTATGCCCTTGCTCATCGGATTGGTGACTGAAGATGCAATTCTTGACAATATGTTTATTGAAATGGTAGGCCGAAATTAATGCGGATGTGGTGATAAACCCATCTACCATGATAATCATTCCCAACTCGGCAGCCTTGAGCATGGCACCAGCCATCATGGCTATTTCGAAGCCTCCAAATGTGGCCAATATTTCGGTAGGTGTGATAGCGCTGGGATGTTTTTCAAGAGCTCTTCTTAAAATTGAGATTTTATTCTGTAATCCCTCATCATCCAAACCGGTTCCGCGTCCTACACACTTTTCAATGGGCAGTTGGCAGAATTTGCTCATCAGTAAGGAGGCAGACGATGTATTACCAATACCCATTTCGCCAAAACCAATGATGTTACAGCCTTTGTGATGCTGGAGGGTAACTATTCCTCCACCCTGATCCATGGCTTTCTGGCATTCTTCGGCAGTCATGGCGGCCGTGTAAAGTATATTTCGTGTTCCTTTTCCAACCTTGGCATGGATGAGTGGGAGAGAAGGCTCAAAGTCGAAATCCACTCCTGCATCAGCAACCAACAGGTTAATGTCGTTTTGTTTACAGAAAACATTGATCGCAGCTCCACCATTCAGGAAATTCATAACCATTTGCATGGTTACTTCCCTGGGATAAGGACTCACTCCTTCGTCAACAATGCCATGGTCGCCTGCAAAAACGATAATCGTTGGTTTTTTGAGTTCAGGTGATAGAGTATTTTGTATGGTGCCAATCTGTAATGCAATTTGTTCCAGAACGCCCAGTGAACCAAGCGGCTTGGTTTTGTTATCTATTTTGTGCTGTAATTGAGTAAGCCTCAGCCCAACAGGGAGGGTTTCAGAAACTTTCATATTATGTGTCATATATAGTTTTATTTGTGTTTTTCGAATTGAAAATCAGTTTTGAGTATTAAATTGTGAGCCCTAGCAGCCCTCCCTTTCGGGGAGGGTTGCT
>DATBXH010000727.1:0-3844 GCA_036514375.1 Bacteroidales bacterium
AACCATCAGCTATACCTTATCCGGAATAACCGCAGGTACGGGAAGCGATCTTAACGGTATAGCTTTTAACGTTGGGACGACTACCATAACCTGGACAATTACAGATGCAAGTACCAACAGCTCATCCTGCAGTTTTGCCGTTACCGTGAATGATAACCAGAACCCGACCATCACTGCTCCAGCAGATATCACTGTCAATACCGATCCCGCACTTCACGTTGCAACAGGGGTTATACTTGGCACACCTGTAACAGCAGATAACTGCGGAGTAGCATCTGTCATCAACGATGCTCCGGCAGCATTCCCGGCAGGAACAACGATAGTTACCTGGACCGTCACGGATATTCACGGTAATACTGCTACCGCTGCACAATCAGTGACAGCAATTGACAACCAGCCGCCGGTTATTACAAGTGTTACGTCGGTAAGCGTACCGGAAAACACGACGTCAGTAGTGACTGTTACTGCTACAGATCCTGATTCAGGTGATATCCTCAGTTATTCATTATCAGGAGGAACGGATGTTTCTAAATTTATTATTGATTCTGCGACAGGTGCACTTAGTTTTATTGCTCCTCCCGACTACGAGATTCCCACTGATGCCAATAAGGACAGCATTTATGAAGTAGATATAACGGTTAAAGATCAGGGCGGACTTACCGATGTAAAAACCATTTCAGTAAGAGTGCTCAATGCAAATGATCCGCCAACTGACATCCTGTTATCCAAATCTTCCGTGGATGAACACCTCCCTTCCGGCACTAACGTGGGAGCACTCACAACAATCGATGAAGATGCCGGAGACACTCATACCTATACTTTAAGTGGAACAGATGCAACTTTCTTTTCTATTTCGGGAGACACACTAAAAACCAATGCGACATTTGATTATTTAGTGAGACCTTCCTATTCGATTGTTATCCGAACCACTGACAGTCAGGGTGCTTATTATGACAAAACATTTGTCATTACTATCAATAATATAAACGAGCCCCCGGTTATCCTCAATACAGCCGGAGCATCAACAGACACCCTCAATTTTGATGTTCTGGAAAATGAAACGACACAGATATGTCTGCACGTAACTGACCCGGACAATGATGCCACAAGCATTTCCGAATTGCATTCCATCAACGGCGCAGGCACCTTGTCGATAGATCAGAGCAGTAAAACCTGCTTCAATTACACACCGGCAAACGGTTTCCTGGGCGCGGAAATAGTTTTTGCCAAAGTGTGCGATAACGGTGTTCCATCCATGTGCGATTCGGTTCAGATAAACGTGAATGTGATACCTCGTTTTATATTCTCACAGGTAATATCGCCTAATGGTGACGGAGCAAATGACACCTGGGTTATCAAAGGATTGGAAAGATACCCGGATAACAGGGTAACTATTTTCAGCCGCTGGGGAGATGTGGTTTACAAGGCCAGAGGTTATGATAATGTAACTGTTTTCTGGAACGGCGATTATAATAACGGACAGTCGTCAAAAGGAGCTGTGCCCGATGGCACGTACTTTTACATCATCGAGCTTGGAAATGGCTCGAAATTAACAGGTTTTATTGTTTTAAGCAGATAAAAGAATGGATATGAAAACTACCCGATATATTGTTCTGATTTTTGCTCTAACCCTTTGCACCATCATCCGGGCACAGCAGGAAATATTGTACACACAATATATGTTTAGCCAGCTTGCTGTTAATCCGGCCTATGCAGGAAATGATGACGGGCTCAGCGTAACAGCCCTAAGCCGGAAACAATGGTTTGGCCTGCAAGGTTCACCAACCTCATATTCACTTATTGGCCAGGCGTTGGTTAACAATAAGAAATCCGAATGCAGGACATTTGGTTCCGATAATAAACGCCTTGTCCCGCTGGACAATAAAGAAGTAGGATTGGGCGTGATATTGTTCAGCGACCAGGTAGGAGTCAGCAATACTTTTATTTCCAGTGTAGCATACTCCTTCAAAATTAAATTCAGTTCAGAAAAAAGATTATCCATTGGTCTGCAGGCAAGTATGCTAAATTATCGTCAATTACTTACCCAACTGGATAATCCGAATGCAAATGACCCGATTTTCCAGGATAATTTCCAGACATCAAAATTTAATTTTGGCACAGGCGTTTTCTATGAATCGGACCGTTACTATATCGGACTTTCTGTTCCTCAGGTATTGGAAAATTCCCTAAATCCCAACAGCAAATCAGATAAAACCCTACGTCAATACTTTTTTACAGGTGGATATGTTTTTTATTTAAACCGTTTTTATAAATTTAAGCCGACTATAATGACGAGATATACAGAAGGATTGCCGGCACAATTTGACCTGAACGCAAACCTCCTTTATCGTGATATATTATGGCTAGGATGTTCGTATCGGTATACAAATTCCGTCAATATGAATGTAGAAGTTTTATTATCAAACAATTTCAGGATGGGGTTTGCATACGATTATCCAATAAACGAGGTCAATCAGGTAGCACATGGATCGGCAGAAATAATGGTTAATTATGTCTTTCTGAAATCTAAAAAGCGCATCTCTAATCCAAGGTATTTTTAGTATGTTTTTAAAAACCTTACCTCAACAGTTAAACTATAAAGCATTCGGACTAATTATTTTTCTGATACTTTCTGTTATTGTTGATGGACAGACAACTAAAAAACTGCCTTATCTATATCAGGAAAAACTTCAAAAAGCCGATGAGTATTTCAATTTGCTCAATTACAAGGGAGCGCTTGATTTATACAAAGAAGTACTGGATAAAACCGGGGAAGATACTGCGATCATCTGCAGAATAGCAAATTCTTACAGACTAATGAATAGCTCAAAGGAAGCAGAAGATTGGTACCGAAAAACAATTGTTACCAACGAAGCTACCATTAGTCCTGTTTATAAACTCCAGTTTGCGCAAGTGCTAACCATAAACGGAAAATATGACGAGGCACTTTACTGGTTTAAATCGTATTACAAAAACAAAAGTTCGGATCGACGAGCAATTGAGGCAATCAATAGCATAGAAAATATTTCGCATCTTTATTACGATACAACCTTTTACGTGGTTTATCCTGTTTCCATCAATACCCCGAATGCAGAGTTCAGCCCCAATTATTACAAAGATGGTTTATTATTTTTATCGGACAGGAACAACTCCAAATCCGGCCTGGTCTCCAGGTTTTTCTCTTCCGTTAATGCTTCCGGAAACCTTTCAGCACCGGCAAAATTTAATATGGGAATTAAAACGGAGTATAATGAAGGCCCTGTGGCTTTTTTTGATAACTACAGGAAGATGATCTTCTGCCAGAATTATTCTCCTGACAAGATCAATAGAAAAAAAATTAACGACATACCCCTCCAACTGTTCTATGCGCAACGGGATAGCGATAACAAATGGAAAGATGTTCAGTTATTGCCCTTTGAAAACAAGAGCTATTCGTACTCACAGCCATCCATCACTGCTGACGGGAAGACATTATATTTTTCGTCGAATATGTCCGGAGGCTTTGGAGGAGCGGACCTATACATGAGCAAATTCGAGAACGGAATGTGGAGCAATCCTGTTAACCTGGGTAATCGAATCAATACGAAAGGCGATGAGATGTTTCCATTTATTTACCAGGATACCATCTTATATTTTTCTTCCAACGGACACGGCGGATTAGGAGGTCTGGATCTTTTTAAAGTTAACCTGAAAGATTCTGCACAAATAGAAAATTTAGGGTTACCTATGAATTCGGCAAATGATGATTTCGGAATCATTATGGACGAAAACGGACTAAGCGGATATATGGCATCCAACCGTGCAAACGGAATGGGAGGTGATGATATATACGGCTTTAAGGTAA
>DATBXH010000728.1:0-2602 GCA_036514375.1 Bacteroidales bacterium
ATTCTCAAAATGCCATGTATCGTTATCGGGTGGGGTCAGGGAGATTGCTCCTCCTTTTCGGGTGAGGCATATACCTCATACATGACTGGGTTGGGGGTAGTGCATTTTTAATTTCCTTCCCAAAAATCTGCTTTTCTCTGCTGCAAATTAATATTTGAAAATTCTACTACACAGTCATCTCCGGTTGGTGATTGAACACTAAATCCTATGTTAATATTTTCTGTCCGATCAAGTTTAAATGACCTTACAGGAAACCAGGATTTTCCATCAGTTGAATAATAAAAACCAAAAGTTTTACCCCTTGTAGACCCTATTATCCTATAAAATATTTCATTTTTATCTGCGACCATAGAATTACAATCATCAGCTGTTTCATTACATACTACAGTAACTACCCTTGGCTGTCCTTTAAAATCACTCTCAAAACAAAATTTTGCAAAATGACTGGAATCATTGAATATTAATAGTACTCCTGCATCCCACTTTGATCTAAACTCAAGTTTAATTTTTGATGTAAAAATAAAATCAGAATCAGGTTTAAATAGTAGTCTTGGAGAGTTGTTTATCTTATATCCTCCATCCGGAGAAATAAATAAATCTGTATGGCCAGGAGCAGTAATTTTTAATGAGTTGGTTCCGGTAATCTTATAATCAATAAATGAATTCTCAAACTTCATCATATATGGAATTGCATCCATCTTAATCTCTTGTGCTTTTAAGGATAAATTTACGAGTCCAAGTGTAAATGTACAGAAAAATAGTTTTTTCATAATGTTCACAAATTAATTTAATGCAAACTGCAAAGCTGTTTCAAGCCATTTTAATTTGTCGGGAAAATTTTTTGATGTCGGGCCACATAATGAGCAGCAATAAATTTTTCAAAATCGTTTATCGATTCGTTCCAGGCTTGAAGAAATAGTCTGCTTGCTTCTTCAGGTTTGCCCTTTCCTTCCATGTCCATACCTCGAACACAGAGTTTAACAACATTGTTATTTGGGTTGAATTCCATTTTCTAATTATTCTGTCTGTTAATCATTGTAAAGTTGGTTGTCCTTAGTCCGTTGTTATGGGCAGGTATTTATTCCAATTAATTTAAAGCCCTAACCTTTACTTCACCTATCTCAATGCCTTTGATTACATCGAGAGCAAAATGTATATTCAAGTAATTTTGTCTTTTATTTATTGTATCATAGGATTCAATAACACTCCACATTATCGACTTTGCTGAATATGAATCATACCCAGTGTCTAGATCTTTTATAGTATATATTATTTTATCCAATTCTCCTTTGGTCCTTAAGCTAACTAATTTATCAATAATAATTTATTAGTTTACTCTATTATGATGACTAACAACCAAAAGGTTGCGTTTGAAGTAACCCCGCATGATGTATACACTGTTAGCGGGCATTATTTTTTTCTCCTTTTTCAAAGGTTTCATTTTTAATTAATTTCCCATTTATATCGTAATATGTCCAATTACCATCTTTGTATCCATATGGTAAAGGTACAATCTCACTTTGTAATATCCCTTTACTTTCAAACTTAGTTGTATCAAGAGTAGAATCATAATAATTACCCTTTATTTTTGTTTTCCCATTTTTATAAAATTCTATATACATTCCAGTATATAAGTGAGTCGTGTTAATGAATGCTTTTGATATTGTATCACCATCCAAATCCAGTGTAATAATTTGTAAAGGAATATCGGATATAAACATTATAGAATCAGCGTATTTTCTAGTATCATATTTAACTTTATCCACTTCTTTTTTATTGATATAAAATTTTTTCTCAATGGGTATCATTTTGCCATTTTCCCGGACATTTCTAATCATACTTGAAACTCCTGTGTCAATAGAATCTCTATTAGCGTAAGTTAAAATAGTTTGATATTTTATTTGTGAAAAAGAACTATGGCAAATAAAAATTATTAAAGCCAAAAAGATGGTTATTTTTTGAATTGTCAGTTTATAATATGTCATACAGTCATAATTTTTATATTCTCAATATAATCAGAACGTTGTCGGTTTGATTTTATTGTAGCACCGCGTGTTGGCGTCAGTAGTTTATTTTTAAATCAATTAGTCATTATACTTAAATCCGCCGTATTAAAAATCTTAAACGCTTTATTTCCAAACTTTGTATTTAGACGAGTTGTATAATCTTTAAATACTTGAAGGGTTTCAGTTCCCAATAAATCACCAAACCTTAATCTAAATACCCAGCCTTCTTTTCTTAGTCCGCCAAGTGGTGTTTGCCAGCCCTTTTTAGCTAAAGGTACAATCTCACAGAGAATATCATTTTTTTTTAAGTCACTTATGTATTCAAGTAGTACATTGTAAAACATTCCATGAATCTTTTGATTCATAAAGGTATTACTATCTAATTCGATGTATTCATGCGACTTATTAAAAATCCCAAAGTTTCCTACTGCCCACAAAATTTTAATAAATTGTTCCCTTTGGTATTCAATTGTTTGAAGTCTTGCATATGGAATGTTTTTCTCAATGCATATAGTCGTTAAGATTGAATATATCTTTTTTAAGGATTCTTGTCCTTCGATAACACTATTAAAATCTGCAAGTTTAATTCTTGTCGA
>DATBXH010000729.1:0-2615 GCA_036514375.1 Bacteroidales bacterium
TATAATTCTCACCGCTTCGGCGTATCCCGTGGTGTGACTGCATACCTCTTCATAGGTAGGGTGATCTCCTTTTCCGCCGATATAACCGACTTCCGCAGAAATAACTCCGGGTGCCTTTTGCATGTAATATTCCACGCCCCAAAAGCATCCTCCGGCAAAGATGGCAGTGTCGGAGGCCGGTTTATCCGTTTTGTCAGGGATGAAATTCATGGATATGGAATTGACACAATACCGTGTATTCTTTGGTGTCAGTTCTTCGCCGGTAAACACATGTCCTAAATGAGCACCGCAACGTGCGCAGCTTATTTCGGTACGAATGCCGTCCGGATCCGGGGTGCGTTTTATGGCACCTTTGATTTCATCGTCGAAGCTTGGCCATCCGCATTCCGATTTAAATTTATCTTCCGACCGGTACAACGGAGCACCACACCGTTTGCAAACGTAAGTGCCTTTGCCGAAAAAGTTGTTGTACTTTCCGCTAAAAGGTGCTTCGGTACCTTTGTATACAATCACTTGTTCTTCTTCAGGAGTCAGTTTCCGGAATCCCGAAGAATCCGGGTTGTTCTTTGCGGGCTGAGCACAGCCGGAGGCAAAGAATAACATCATCAATAAAACAGAACCTGCATTTTTCATATAGCATTTTTAATGTTTACATTATTGAATTTATTAACCTCATTGTTTCTAATTCCCCTCCCAAACAATCGGGCAATTCACTATCACCGCATCCATTGCTTTCAGAGGTGCAGATTCGGCTGTGGAAAGGTTCGATACACCGGCAAAGCTTGTATTGTCGTATATCTGAACATCCCATAGCGGAGAATAAGCTGCATCCGTTGGAAGGGTTTCGGGCACATTGTGTGTTTGTCCTGTGGCTGTATCGTCCTCTGTTTTAAATCCGGAGGCAGGTCCTCCACCCGTTAGATCGGGATTGATGTTAAAGGTTACATAAATGTCGGAAGTCGGTACTTTACCATTCACTGCCGTCAATTGTTTTTCAAAAAAGTTAAAGTAGTACACCACTTTGTTTTTATACCAGCCGCGGGTAAGATCGGCACTTTCGGTTGAGTGAAACCGTTTGCGGGCTACCGAGCCTTTTGGTACAATGGGACAATTGACGATGGACATAGTAGGCGTAATGGTATACCCTTTGGCTAGAATTTCCGCATAACTGGTAACGGTATTGGCTACATAATCCGAAGGAACCGTCACCTTATTTACCAACCAGAAATCGTTATAGCCTGCATCGCCCGGTATCACATCCACAATATTTAATTGACCGGAAACCTGGGCGGTTTCGCCGCTCCGGTAAAGAACATAAATAGGAGCAGGGGTGGTACTCAGCACATCGAAATTGTAATAAATGGTTTTCTCGCCATTGGGCCCCAATCCGTGGGTATTAAAGGCAGGGATCGCATCGAAATCGACAGGTTGATTGGCAGCCGGGAAGCCGTTCTGATCCGTTCGCAAAAATAAATGAGCAAATGCACTGCCGAACCTGTCGACGGAAACGTCGCCTGCGGTATCAGGGTTGAGCGGTGATGGAGTATTATTGTCCTTTTTGCAGGATGCAAGAAAAACTGTTAATACCATACAGGATAAAATTAATTTTGTTTTCATGGTGATGTTTTTTGGTTTACATCACCAAAATTCGGGGTTAAGTGTCACAGAGATATCACGGAATTTTCAAGATTCCGTCACATTTTATGCAGCTTTTAGCATCTTTAAGGTGAATGAAAACGTGGTTCCCTTGCCCGGCTGACTCGAAACACTGATGTCCGACTCGTGAAGACTGATGATCTCCTTTACGATAGCGAGACCCAGGCCGGTGCTATCCGAGTATTTCTTTCCTTTATAATACCGTTCGAAAATGTAAGGCAGCTCGTCCTGAGAAATGCCTTCTCCCGAATCGGCGATGCTTATGCGTACTTTATCCGCATGATCGGGTATGATGTCGATATTGATGTAATCGCCCTCTTTACAAAATTTCAGGGCATTGTCGATGAGGTTTTGCAGAACACGGTCGATCAGTAACAGGTCAGCCTCTACCATGGGGAGATCTTTGGGCAAAAAGGTATTGATACTGATTCCCTTTTTTTGTGAGATGATCCTGTACTTATTGGCAATGTCCGAAACCAGTTCTGCAATCGAAAAAGGCTCGGGAGTCAGCTTTACCTGGTTGGCTTGTAATTTGGAAAGCTCAAAGAGTTCGGTCACCAGTTTTTTAAGTTTTCCGCAGCTTGCATATATAATTTCCAGGTATTTGTGTTGCTCTTCGGTGTGGATGGAATCCTGTTTCAGGAGCAGCGTTTCGGCATAACCCTGTATGGACGCGATAGGAGTTCGCAGGTCGTGCGATACGTTACTGATCAGTTCTTTCCGGAACTCGTCCGTATCCTTCAGTTCCTGTATATTTCTGTGGATGGTATCGGCCATGTCGTTAAAGACCAGTCCGATGGTATCCAGTTCATTGTTATTCTTCGCAGGAATGCGAGCCTTCAGGTTACCGGACTGAAACTGACGAATAGCCTGTACAATGACATTTAGCTTTCCGGTAATGAGCCAGATGGCCAATAATCCCACAATAGCCGACACCAGCAGAATAATTACAACGGATC
>DATBXH010000730.1:0-3573 GCA_036514375.1 Bacteroidales bacterium
TTACCAAAATACGGGTTTCATTCATATCCAAAATCCGGTGCAGTGATTTCTTTTAACAATAATGATTAAACTCTCATATTAAATCTAACTATATACTAAATTACTTCATCTTGAAATAACCCCGGGAATGAATACAATGATTTAGACGATATTGAGTGATGATTTTCATCATCTCCGAAATGTTTTTAACATTCGTAATTAGGTTAGCAGGATTGAAAATTTAGCATGCAAAAAATAAAAAAGCTGCCCTTTCAGGCAGCTTCAATTGGATTGGTCAGTATGCAATATAAAAGGTCTATGTTTGCTTACATGGCACTTACTGTCCATTGGTATGCCTTTTCAAGGGAATCTTTAGCTGTCTGTCCGTCTCCGGTTACTGAAACTGACAGATTTATTTGGCCGCTCCTTGGATTGGCTTTTACAGTTTGAAGTAAATCAACCAATATCTTATTGGCACTGCTGTTACTAAAATTGATATTTCTGCAATCCAGGGTTAACAGGTTGACATTGCTGGAAATATCCAAAGACGACAGGTTATTTTGATAACAATATAAAACCTGCAGATTTGGATTATATTTAGTATCTAAAACTGATAATTTATTCCGGTCGCAATACAGGGTTTTAAGTACCGGTAATGTCGACAGGTCAAGGCTTGTAAGGTCGTTTAATGAACAGTATATCGATACGATACTGTCGGAATTTGTAAGATTCAGGCTTTCCAGGGCGCCTTCTACACAATAAATTTCTTTTAAATGAAGCTTTCCTGAAAGATTCAATGCTTTTAGGTTTTGGTTTCTCGATATTTCAATGGAAGTCAGGTTAACTGCTTTATCAAGATTTACCGATCCGATGGCACAATGAGTCAAACCAAGCTTATTCATAGCTTCCATATTTCCGGTGATCCTGACCCGGTAATTTCCGGTAACGGAAAAATCGTGGGTCAGCTTGGTTGCGGAATTGTATACTTCTATATGTCCGTCACCCCAATTCACCCGAAGCGGTGTGTTGTTATCGGAACTATTCAGATTAATGGTTACACGCGATAAGGTATCCTGCACGGTAACGAAATTGATGGAGCTCTCGGAAGTTTTATCCAGCGTTACAGCCATAGGAGTGGTGTAAAAATGCAACAGATCGTTTAGGGTCAGGGTATCGGCCCAGCTCTGATAACCGTCTTTTGAGACTGTAAGAATATACTTATTTGCTTCCTTTACAGCAATAGCGTTTAATGATGGATTCAAATCGTTTTCCAGTGTTTCACCTGCATCCGTAATTACCGAAAGATGGGCAGCAGCAGGTTCAAACTGATTTGAACCGGCATTAAATGTATAAACTCCCAACTGAAAGTTTATGGATCCCTGTTCGTTCAGCTTAAAAGATGTATACCCAAGATCCTGTGGGTTTCTACTCTGAGTGGAAATAATTTGGGGATCGAGCATGGTTTTCACCCCTAATTGAATATTAAAACTGATTGGAAGCGGGTTTTCAACCAACGAAGTACCGGACGAAAAGCCCATGGGAGTGACATTCAATACGTTCCCGTCGGCATCAACAACCATAAATTTGGTAAGCTTATAAACTCCAGGCTCCAGATACAATGTGTTTGTTTTATAGTTGTCGTTAACAGAGGTAAGTGAAATCAATTCATTTTTATAAATGGTATTGCCTTGCTGATCGTCAACACTTACAACCACTGCCGAAGGAGTAGCGCTGACTGATGTGCTTTTCTCAGCGGTATTAACGTTAATGGTAAATTCGACACTACCTTTTTGTGGTATACCCTCATCCTCCTTTTTACACGAAAACAAGGCCAGGACCAGGATTGAAAGTACGAAGCATTTTTTTAGCAGATTCATTTTCAGTAATTAACTTAATTTGGCTTTGTTTACGAAATGAAGTTTCGATAAGTCATATTTCTTTGATAAACTTCCGGAGGAAGATTTTGAAGGGAGAAAATTTTAGGATGAAATGTTGATGAGGTACCCCGAAAATTTATTTTGCGGGTTTAATATGAATCGATAGATGGACAGGAGCACAGCTTTAGCCAAAAATCATAACTGATTTTCCGGCAGGTATCTGCGGATAATATAGGTAACCGGATACCATGCGGCCAGGTAGCCAATTCCTAAGACAGTAAGGAACGCCAGTAAAATATCAACAATCCGGATGGAAACCGGATAAGCATCGATAATGAACGAACCGCTCCCTTCCAAACGAATGAATCCAAATCTAATCTGGAGCCAGCATACCACAAGTCCCAGAGCCAAACCAATGGAAGCTCCGATAAAGGAGATCATGGTTCCTTCGTACAGGAATATTCGTCTGATCAGTCTGCCATCAGCACCCATGCTTTTGAACGTCGAAACGTCTTTCTTCTTTTCAATGATCAGCATGGACAATGACCCGATGATATTAAACGAAGCAACCATCAGGATAAATGCCAGGATCATAAAGATGGCCCATTTTTCGTATTTCATGATACGGTAAAAAAGCTCCTGTTGTTGGTAGCGATTCCGAACTTTGAATTTATCTCCATAGAGTTTTTGTACGTCAGCCTGAACTTTATCTAGATCTGAACCTTTGGTTGTTTTTATCTCTATGGCACTTATGGAAACAGAATCTTCAAGCAGATCATCCGCAAATTTGATGGGAACAATCATGTATTTGGCATCGTGATCCTGTTCGATTGAAAATATGCCTGACGGAAAAATATAGTTCTGGTTAAAGGCATTCTCAACGTTCATGGAGATGGAGGCCTCTTTTCGTGGGAAATACACCACAATGGGTGTGACAAATTTTAAACCTACCTGGAGATAATATGCAATACCTTGCCCGATAAGGGCATATTGGTTTTTACTATCCTCCAGCTGATATTTTCCTTCCGTGATCATGGTATCGAGGCCGTTTATCTTTTTGTAATTACGATCGACACCCTTGAGTGTGGCAGGATATTGTTTTTCTCCGTAACGAAGAAGTACATTTTCTTCCACTACTTTGGAATAAAGCGCTACTCCTTTGGTTTTTGACAGCTCCCTTAAAATAGCAGTATCGGGTTTGAATGTTTTCCCTTCGGCAATGGTAACCTTTAAATCAGGATCGAAAGAATTGTAAAGGGCTTTGATAAGATCGTCGAACCCGTTAAATACAGACAAAACAATGACCAGCGCCATCATCCCGATCGCCACTCCAGCTACGGAAATACCTGAAATGATATTAATCGCATTGTGCGATTTCTTTGCGAACAGGTAACGTTTTGCTATGTAGATGGAAAAATTCAAAAAGTCAGGTTTAAAATTTAAGGTTTAGACTTCAATGTTTGAGTTAACTTTAATCATTGAAATCTAAATTCAGAACTTGAGTTATTTCCAGGCCTTAACAATTAATCCGGTACCTGTTTTATGCTTGCCAATCAAGTCGAAATAATTCAGTATGAGCGAAAAGGGAAACGTAACGATATAATAGAATGGCAGTACCAATAATAATAATTTACTTGTATTTACCATGAGTATTGGGTATTTCATGGACAATTTCCAGGAAATTTTTCCAGGTGCACCATATGAGTAATAGGCTTCT